>DWVD01000024.1 GCA_019120395.1 Candidatus Gemmiger faecigallinarum | reverse complement strand
ACCGCGCCTTTGAAAGCCTCATGCAAGGCAAGCCCGGTTTCGACCACTACGACAGCGGCGACGCCGGAGCGCCGGAGGATTGCGGCGACTGCCGTTTCTACCGTCCCGACTGGAAATACCAGTTTTGCGTGTATGCAGAGTGTCCCTACCAGCCGGGCAAGCTCACCGCCTATGACGCGGTTCTATTCCAAGTGAAAGGAGTTGACGACGAGATGGCAGTTTTTCGTGTGGAGAAAAACCGGGGCTACACGGTGACGCTGCGCCATCTGGACCTGCTGATCGCCGCCGAGAGCGATACCAACTTTGTGCTGTACGACGACGACGGCCACACCGAGCAGTGCCGCCAGGGCGTCTATTCCAGGACCACCATCTCGGTGAAGGCGGGCGAGCGCACCACCATCTCCTTCCGGAAGGAAGGCAGCTACGCCGACACGGTGGAAAGCCTGACCCTGCGCCTGGTCAGCAAGAAAAAGGGCGCTTACTGGGTCACGGTGGACGGCCGGCCGGTGCCGCGCACCATCGTGCGGGAGGTGTTCGATCAGTCCCCCTGCGCCTGGTACTACAACATGTCCGACCGTACCGTCTGGGTCAAGTACCCCAAACCGGCAAAGGACGACTACGACGTGGTCATCTCCACCGAAAAGTTCGACTTGGTGGGCATGGTCAAGGCGGAGGAATGATCCCGCCACCGGAAAAAACAAAAAAGGCAGGGCCGCGCGGCCCTGCCTTTTTTGCCTGCTTTGCGCCGCAGCACGGCGGAAGGAAAACAGTAGGATTTCACACAATTTTCGCGCGCGGCGCATTGACCGGTTGCGGCAACCGGTTGTTATAATGGGAATCTGAAATCACCTGCAGCCGCATTTTTTGGCCCGCAGCCCGCGGGGGCGGCCGCTTTGCAGATACCGCAGGGAGGGAACCTGTTATGCCCAAAGAAAACGCGCCGGGCCAGGCGCATGTCTCCATCAAAACCGACCGTGCGGTCCGCGCCGGCAGCGGCCCCGCCGCCCGCCGCGGGCATCCGGCGCTGCGCCGCATCGGCGCGGCGCTGGCGGTGCTGGCCTGCCTGGCGGTCATGCTGTGCAGCGTGGCCGGGGTGGCGCTGGCCGCGTACCTGCGGTTCCTGGCCGGCAGCGATGTGCCGGAGCTGGATCTGTACGCGCTGCAGGTGGCGGAAAATTCGATCGTCTATGCCCAGGACCCGGACACCGGGCAGTGGGTCGAGTACGACACCTTCACCGGCGATACCAACCGGCTGTGGACGCCGCTGGAACAGTTCCCCCGCTACCTGCAGGACGCGGTCGTCAGCGTGGAGGACCGGGGCTTCTGGCAGCAGCCTTTCGGCATCAATCCTGCCCGCATCCTGGGCGCCGCCATCAACGAGCTGACCAATTACAGCCTGTACGGCAACCGGCAGGGCGCTTCCACGCTGGAACAGCAGGTGGTGCAGAACCTGACCGGCGACCCGGCCCAGTCCATCCCCGGCAAATTCCGCGAGATCTGCCGCGCCATCGTCATGGCGGGCACCTATTCCAAGGAAACGGTGCTGGAAGCCTACCTGAACATCGCCCCCATGACGGGCAACCTGTCCGGTATGCAGGTCGGGGCGCAGACCTATTTTGGCAAGGACGTATCCCAGCTTACTTTGGCCGAGTCGGCCACGCTGGCCTCCATCCCCCGCAGCCCGGTGGCCTATCACCCCTACAATCACCCGGACGCCCTGCTGGAGCGCCGCAACTGGGTGCTGTGGCTGATGCTGGACCAGCAGCGCATCACGCAGGCGGAATACGACGAGGCGGTCTCCGCGCCGCTGGGCGTGCTGCCCCAGGGCGGCGCGGACGCGGCCGAGGAGGACGGCGGCGTCAATTCCTACTTTACCGACGCGCTGTACTATCAGCTGATCGAGGACATCATGGCGCAGGAAGGCTGCACCAGGGAGGAAGCCGCCTACATGGTGCACAACGGCGGTCTGCGCGTCTATGCCACGGTGGATCTGGCGCTGCAGCGGGATCTGGAACAGCGGATGGAAAACGACGGCGAGGACGGCTATTTCCCGGCGCTCTGGCGGGAGGAGGCCGTCGACACCGGCATCCCCTATGCCCAGGCCGGCGCCGTGCAGTACGGCGAGGACGGCCTGCCGCTGAACGCGGCGGGAGAGCCGATCTTTTCCGGGGACGACCAGCCGGCCCGCAGCGACGACGGGATGCTGCGCACCGGGCGCAGCGGCAGCGACACACTGTTGTTTTACCGCAGGGTGCGCAGCCAGGCCGCGGCGGTCACCATGGATTACAGCGGCCACGTGCTGGCCATGGTGGGCGGTGTAGGCCCCAAACAGTACGACCTTGCGCTCAACCGGGCCACGACCCCGCACCAGACCGGCTCCACCATGAAGCCGCTGGCCGCCTACGCGCTGGGCATCGAGTACGGGCTGATCCACTATTCGTCGCTGTTTTACGACACGCCGCTGTACATGGCGGCGGACAAGCAGGTGCTGGACACCGCCCGCGCCCGGCGGCTGGGGCTTTCGCTGGACCCCGGCGACCCGGCCAATCTGGCGCGGGACGACGTCTGGCGGGACTGGCCCACCAACGCCGGCGGCGCGCCCAGCGGTCAGGGCGTGGTGGTGGCCAGCGCGCTGGCGCGGTCGCTGAACACCGTCGCCGTGCAGGCCGGCAACCTGGTGGGGGCCGACCGGATGCTGGACTTTGCCCGGAACTGGCTGGGCATCACCACGCTGGACCCCGACGCCGACAACGCCCTGGGCCCGATGGTCCTGGGCAGCCAGACCCGGGGCGTCAGCCCGCTGGAGCTGGCCGCGGCCTACGCGATCTTCTCGGAAGGGCGCTACACGCCGCCGGCCTTTTATACCCAGGTGCTGGCGAGGGACGGCTCGGTCTATCTGGACCGCCAGGGGCAAAGCTATTCGCGCCAGGCGATCAGCCCCCAGACCGCCACCATCATGAACCACCTGCTGCAGGGGGTGCTGTACTCTGCCGGGGGCACCGCCCGGGGCCGCGCGCCGGAGGGCGACCTGCCCGCCGCGGCAAAGACCGGCACTACCACCGATTACCGCGACTTTACGTTTGTGGGGCTGACGCCTTACTATGTCACCGCGTCCTGGTGGGGGTTCGACGATCCCACCGACATGTCCGAGCTGGGCGTGACCAGCGGCCGCCCGCTGCAGTATCTGTGGCAGGACTATATGACGCAGGTGCAGCAGGGGCTGCCCTACCGGGATTTCCCCCAGGCGGAGGGCGTGGTCGCCCGCCAGTACGACCCGGCCACCGGGCTGCTGGTCAGCTCCGGCGGCGCGACCGGCTATTATACTGCGGACAACCTGCCGCAGAGCCAGTGACGGCGGCAGGCGGGGAAATTTGCGCCGGTCTTACAAATTTTTGCCCTGCTATTGACAGGCGGGCGAGGAAAAATTATACTGTGGTTAATCCGAAATCATATAATACGGAACTGTACGAAAGGGGCCGCCATGAATACCAAGGAACCCAAGCCCGGGCCGCTGACGGAATTCCGCGAGGCAACGCGGGAGCTGGACAGCGTATATGCCGCTTTCCCCAAGGAATGCGGCCTGTCAGAGGCCGAATACTGGTCGCTGGTCGCCGTTTACGAGGGGCTGGAGACCCAGAGCCGGATCAGCGAGCAGCTGTATCTCAGCCGGCAGACGCTGAACTCGGCGTTCCGGCAGCTGCGCAGCAAGGGGCTGGTGCAGCTGGAGCCGTATGCCGACAACCAGCGCTCCAAACGCGCCACGCTGACAGAGGAAGGCCGCCGCTTTGTGGAAAAGCACCTGCTGCGGATGCACCGCATGGAGGAGCGCGCCTGGGCCGGCCTGACCGAGAGCGAGCGCCAGCTGCTGCCGCAGCTGACCCGCAAGTTCAGCCGCCTGGTCCGGCAGCAGCTGGCGCAGGACCAGGACAAGCCCTGACCATTTCCGCCCCGCGCGGGCCATACAACGGGAAGCACCGCCGCTTTTGCCCGGCTTTGCCGGGCAGACGGGCGGCGTTTTCTGTTTTTGGATTTTTTCAGATTTCCTTCAGGAACCATTCAGGTTTGGGTGCGATACTGATCTTTGACGACAGCTTCTCGGCGCTGGACTTCAAGACCGACGCCGCGCTGCGCAAGGCGCTGGCCAAAGAAACGCAGGACGCCGCCGTGCTGATCATCGCCCAGCGGGTCAGCTCCATCCAGCACGCCGACCAAATCATCGTGCTGCACGAGGGCCGCATGGCCGGCATCGGCAGGCACGAGGAGCTGCTCAAGACCTGCGGCGTCTACCGCGAGATCTACGAGTCCCAGACCAAAACGGCCAGCGAAACGGGAAAGGAGGAACGTGAACCATGAACCAGACCAACAAGCGCCCCGGCACCGTGGTGCGCCTGGCCCGCCAGATGAAGGGCCAGCAGCTGCGGCTGACGGTAGTGGCGGTGTCCATCGTGGTCTATGTGGCGCTCAGCATCTGGAACCCGATGTACAGCGCCATCGTCATCGACCATCTGTGGCAGAGCATCCAGGCCGCCGCCCAGGTGGGCACGCCCTTTGCCATCACCTGGAACAATATGGGCCGGGAACTGGTCCAGCTGACCGTCCAGTATTTCTTCACCTGGATCTTTTATTACCTGCAGTCCTACCTGATGGCCAGCGTGGCCGAAAGCCTGAACCTGGAGCTGCGCGGCCAGATCTCCCGCAAGCTCAACCGGCTGCCGCTGCGCTTTTTTGACCAGAACAAATCCGGCGAGGTCCTCAGCCGCATCACCAGCGACCTGGACAAGATCGCCGAGGTATTGCAGACCGGCCTGCTCAAGCTGATCGTGGCCATCGGCACCATCATCGGCTCGCTGATCGTCATGTTCTATTACAGCGTGCCGCTGACCTGCATCTTCCTGCTGTTCATGGCCGTCAGCGTCCTCATCACCCGGATCGTCGCCAAAAAGAACCTGCGCTATGCCACCGAGCGGCAGGAGACGGTGGGCGACCTGACCGGCCTGGTGGAGGAGCTGTACAACGGCCGCGACGTCATCAAGGCCTACAACCACGAGGCCCAGAGCCTGCGCCAGGTGGAGGAATCCGCCGAGCGCAACCGCGCCGCCAACCAGAAGGCCGACTTTTTGACCAACTGCGTCAACCCGCTGATCCGCCTGCTGACCCGGCTGGCCAACGTGGTCATCGCCATCATCGCCGGCCATGCCATGCTGGCCGGCACCATGACGGTGGGTGTGGTGCAGGCGTTCTTCCAGTATATCAACCAGACCGCCGAGCCGCTGACCGAGGCTTCCTACATGATCAACTCGCTCCAGTCGGCGCTGGCTTCCGCCAAGCGCACCTTTGAGCTGCTGGACGAGGAGGAGGAACGCCCCGACCCGGCCGACCCCGTCGTGCTGGAACGCGCCAAAGGCCGCATCGCCTTTGAGCATGTCAGCTTCGGCTACGACCCCGGCCGCCTGCTGATGAAGGACATCAGCTTCCATGCCGAGCCGGGCCAGAAGATCGCGGTGGTGGGCAGCACCGGCGCGGGCAAGACCACGCTGGTCAACCTGCTCATGCGCTTTTACGAGGTCAACGGCGGCCGGATCACGGTGGACGGCCTGGACGCCGCCGCCATGACCCGCCGCGGCCTGCGGCAGAACTTTGGCATGGTATTGCAGGACACCTGGCTGTTCGGCGGCACGGTGGCCGAGAACATCGCTTACAGCAAGCCAGACGCTACCCGCAAGGAGATCGTGGCCGCGGCCCGCGCCGCCAAGGTGGACCACTTTATCCGCACCATGCCCAAGGGCTACGACACCGTGCTCAGCAACGAGTCGGCCAACCTGTCCGCGGGCCAGCGGCAGCTTTTGACCATCGCCCGCGTGTTTTTGTGCGACCCGCCCATCCTGATTTTGGACGAGGCCACCTCCAGCGTGGACACCCGCACCGAGGTGGAGATCGGCAAGGCCATGAAGGCGCTGATGAAGGGCCGCACCAGCTTTGTCATCGCCCACCGGCTGTCCACCATCCGGGACGCCGACATCATCCTGTATATGGAGCACGGCAACATCGTCGAGCAGGGCAGCCACACCGAGCTGCTGGCCAAAAAAGGCGCCTACGCCTCGCTGTATTACAGCCAGTTCGAGTGACGGCCCCGCCGGCGCAATTGCAATTCAAAAAGGCGCAGCCTGTTGGCTGCGCCTTTTCTGTGGTCTGCTGTGTATGGGCGCTTACCCGGCGGGCCGCCGCATCCGTTCGGCGGCCGCCCGCACGGCCCAGCCGCAGGCGGCGCCCAAGACCGCGCCGGCCAGCACGTCGGTGGGGTAGTGGACGTACAAATACAGCCGGGAAAACGCGATCAGCGCCGCGGCGGCCAGCGCCGGCAGCCACAGGCGGCTTTTGCCAAAGTACAGCGCCGATGCTACGGCAAAGCCGGCCGCCGTGTGCCCGGACGGGAAGGAGAAATCCCCCGGCGGGGCGATCAGCAGCTGGACGCCTGGCTCCAGGGCAAAGGGGCGCGGGCGGGCGACAAGCGGTTTCAGCAGCAGGTTGCAGCAGACGGACTCCAGCGCCAGTGTCCCCAGCAGCATCCAGCCGGTGCGGCGCGTTTGGGGCCGCAAAAGCAGGACGGCCGCCAGGGCCAGCCACAAAACGCCGCCGTTGCCCAACGCGGTCACGGCCGGCATGACGGTATCCAGAACGGTGCAGCGCAGGTTGCCCTGGATCCACTGCAAAATGGAAAGATCCATGGAACAGGCTCCTTTCTCGGGGGCTTTTCCGCCCCCCTGGCGTCAGCATACACCGTAGCCATAAACTTTTTCTAAACTGACGCCCTGCCCGGCAAAAAACAGGTCACAGCCGGCGAATGACCCGGCAGGGGTTCCCGGCGGCCAGGCAGCCGGGAACCCCTGCCGGGTGACCACGCTGCCCGCGCCGATAACGCTGCCCGCGCCGATGGTGACGCCGGGCAGGATCATCGCGCCGGTGCAGATCCAGACGTTGTCGCCGATCGTGACCGGGCGGGCGTACTCCAGCCCGGCGGCGCGTTGCGAAACGTCCATGGCGTGTTCCTCGGTGATGATGGAGACGTTTGGCGCGATGAAAACGTTGCTGCCGATGGTGATCTTGCCGCTGTCCATCAATTTGCCGTTGACGTTGAGGAAAAAGTTGTCGCCCACCGTCACGTTATAGCCGTAGGTACAGAAAAGCGGCTGCTCGACGATGCAGTTTTTGCCGGCCTTGCCCAAAATTTCGCGGATAGCGGAATCTCGGGCCGCGCGGTCCAGCGGGTACAGGCTGTTGTAGCGGTACAGCTTTTTCACCGTCTCGTCGCGGTCGGCGGCCAGCTCGGGGTCCGCCGGCTGATACAGCAGCCCGGCGTAGGATTTTTCTCGTTCTGTCACAGGGGTCACACCTTTCTTTCTGTGTCTGCGCCGCCCCGGCGGGGCGGTCAAAGCGGGGGCGGTTCCAGATCCACCGGCACCGGGCTGCGCAGGGCGATGCGGTCGGGGGCGACGCTGCAGTCCATGGCAAGGACTTCCACCCCGGCGTCGGCCGCCTCCCGCAGGGCGTCGCCGAAAGCCGGCTGTGTCGCCCAGTTGGGGCGGAACACCCGCACCCCCGCCATCTGGACCACCACCAGCACGCAGCAGCGCCAGCCCTGGCGGGCGTATCCGGTCAGGGCGCGGACATGCTTCAGCCCGCGCAGCGTGGGGGCGTCCGGAAAGCAGGCGGCGCCGTCCTGCTCCAGCGTGCAGCCCTTGACCTCCACCAGCACCGGCCGGCCGTCCTGCCGGGCGGCAAAATCAAAGCGGGAATCGCCCACCGTCCGCTCGGCGCGCAGCTGCTGCAGCGGCCCCAGGCCGCCCGCCGCCAGCCATTCGCCCGCCGCGGCGTTGGGCGCGGCCGAGTCCATGTTGACAAGCAGCGCGCCCCGCGGCGTGATTTTTTCCACCGCGACCAGGTCGCAGGGGGTGGAGCGCCCGGCCTTTTCCGAAAATTCCAGATAGACCCGCGCGCCGGGCGTCAGCAGCTCGGCGCAGCGGCCGGTATTCTTTACATGTGCGCGCAGCACGGCCCCGCCGTCCGTTTGGACCTGCGCCACAAATCGGTTGGGCCTGGCCAGAAAAACGGCCGGCCGGATATGATGGTACTGCATGGGGTTCCTTTCTGCCGGCCGGAGCGCGGCGCAGGGGGTCACTCGGCGTCGTCAGGCTCCGTGCCGGAAAAACAGTCTCCCTCCAAAGCGATGACGTCTGCCAGCGGCAGCCGGCCGCCGCCCTCCAAAAGCAGCCGGCCTCCGGCCAGGTCCACGCCGCGCACGCGGACCTCCAGCGTCACATAGCGTCCGCCGTCCTTGGCTGCGTCCGGCTCAAAGCAGGTGACGCGCACCAGCGGGCGGTCGGGGGCGGCCTGCCGCAGCAGGGCGACGCGCCGGTTCAGCAGCCGCTGGGTCTCCTCGTCCAGCTCCAGGCGGGCGTCGGTCAGGCGGGCGGTCTCGGCAATGGCGTCGCCGTAGCCGGTCAGGGCGGCAAAGGGGGAAAACTGCGCCGCCCGCTCGGACACCGGCATCCGGGGGCGCCGGGCCGAAACGGGGTGCGGCAGGTCGATCAGGTCGTCGTATCGGTGCGGGTCCTGGCTGCGCTGCATGGGCGGCTCCTTTCCGGCGGGGCGGGCTACTCTGCCCGGTGCCCGCCGATGGTGTTGTTGCGTTCCCGGGCGGTGGCGCCTTCCTGCAGGTCCATGCCCTTGACGATGGCGTTTTTGCCGAATTTCTTCTTGATGTCCAGCATGGCGTGCTGGACCTTTTTCTCCTTCTCCTCGGCGGCCAGCTCGGCCGCGCGGCGCTGTTCGGCGACGGCATAGTCGGTGAACAGATCCAGCTGTTCGGCGCTGTCGGCGCGGTCGGCGGCCTCCCGGGTCATCACGTTGGCGGCGGTCAGGTTCAGCCGGCGCACCAGCAGCGCCGGGTCGGCGATACGGTCGAACAGCGCTGCCGCGGCGTCCACGATCTGCCGTGTCGAGGAGGTGGCGCGGGGCAGACGGGCGCTGCCGTGGGCATGGCGGGGCACCGCCCTGCCGTAGCGGTCGGCGTCCACGGCGCCATGGTATCCCCGGCGGCGCTGCGGGTCGGTCAGGTTCTCGCGGTCGTAGCCGATGGAAAGCACCAGCTGGCCGGTGACCAGGTCCCGGTCCACCAGGGTCAGCGCCAGGGACTCGGCCATCTCGCGCAGGATCAGCCGGGCGGTGGCGGCGGGGGTGGCGCAGCCAAGCACCTGCCCCGAGCCGATGCTGCTGCTTTGGGGCCGGTACGCCTTGATGTCGGCGATGGTGCATGGCTCCCAGCCCCAGGCGTGGTCGATCAGCAGCTCGGCGTTGACGCCGAACAGGCGGTAGAGCATCTCTTCGTTGTGGACGTCGTCCTTCCCGCCCAGCGAGCAGCGGGCGACGTCGCCCATGGTGAACATCAGGTTGTCCTCCAGCTTTTTGGCGATGCCCGGGCCGATCCGCCAGAAATCCGTCAGCGGCCGGTGGGTCCACAGGGTGCGGCGGTAGGTGCGTTCGTCCAGTTCGGCAATGCGCACGCCGTCGGCGTCGGGCGCCACATGCTTTGCGCCGATGTCCATGGCCACCTTGCACAGATACAAGTTGGCGCCCAGCCCTGCCGCCGCGGTGATGCCGGTCGTCTGCAGAACGTCCAGGATCATCCGTTTGACCAGCTCCCGGGGCGAAAGCCCGTAGGTCTGCAGGTAGCCGGTCAGGTCGATGAACACCTCGTCGATGGAATATACGTGGATGTCCTCCGGGGCGACGTATTTCAGATAGACCTGGTAGACCTGGGTGCTGCGGGTGATGTAATGGGCCATGCGCGGCGGCGCCACGATGTAGTCCACCGCCAGCGCGGGGTCGGCTTTCAGCTCGTCGTCAAAGCAGGAGCTTCCGCACAGGGCGCGGCCGGGGGCGTCCCGGCGGCGACAGGCGTTGACCTGGGCCACCCGCTGCACCACCTTGAACAGGCGGGCGCGGCCGGGGATGCCGTAGGCTTTCAGCGTGGGGGAGACCGCCAGGCAGATAGTCTTTTCGGTGCGGGAAGGGTCGGCCACCACCAGGTTGGTGTTCATCGGGTCCAGCCCGCGCTCGACGCACTCCACCGATGCGTAAAAGGATTTTAAGTCGATCGCGGCGTAGATCCTGCCCGTCGTTCCCGGCGCGTCCATTCCGGCGTCCCCCCTCCCGTTTTGTACTGTCTCTATGATATACCATTTCGGCGCGATTGGCAAAAGGGAAAGAGCGGGACTGTAAAATTTGTGTGCTTTGCGGGCGTTACTGCAAAGGAACCGTAAAATCGGCGAAAAGGTTTCTGGCCATCGCTTGTGCGGCGAAACCGGCGGTGATATAGTGCTGTCTGGGCCCAGAAACAAACGATTCAGTCTGCAAGACTCTGCCCGCGGCCGGCGCCGACGGGCGGTGCGCGGGGCGGGACGCGGCCGGCCCATGGCCGGCCGCGCCGGAGCTGCCCCGAATATGCTACCAAGGGAGAGAAAATTGGGAATGAAAAGTGCAAAATTGACTTCTGCGATGCTCAGCTGCGTGCTGGCGGCCAGCCTGCTGGCCGGCTGCAGCGGCGCGGCCTCCTCCAGCGCGACGGACGCTTCCTCCAGCGCGCCTTCCTCCTCCAGTGCGGCTTCCTCCAGCGAACCCGCCCAGGAGACCGCCGCGCCCGAAACGTCGGAGTCTGCCGGCGTGTCTGTCTCCGCCCTGCCGGACCACTACAACGACTCCAGCGTGACTGGCACCGACTGGGAAGCCTGGACCGCCGAGTGGGAGAGCGTCGCCGCCGATTTCACCAAAGTTTCGCTGACCCCCGGCGCTGACGAGACTCAGCTGAACTTTGCCTGGTACTCCAAAACGGCCGACGGCGAGGCCACCCCGGTGGTGCACTTCGGCACGGACCCCGACACTCTGGAAGCCTTTACCGGCGAGAGCGGCGCGGTGGATACCGAGCTGACCGGCGGCGAAGCCTATGACTACAACCATGTCACCGTTACCGGCCTGACGGAGAACACCACCTACTACTACACCGTCGAGAAGAACGGCGTTGAGACCGAGCCTGTGGAGTACACCACCGGCAGCTTCTCGGAGCTGAACCTGCTGTATGTGGGCGACCCGCAGATCGGCGCGTCCACCGGCAACCCCCAGGCCGGCGGCGAGCTGGTGAATGAGTCCGGCGCGGCCAACACCGCCGCCCGCAACGACAGCTACGGCTGGAACCGTACGCTGGAGATCGCCACCCAGGAGAATCCCGACCTGAACTTTGTCATTTCCGCCGGCGACCAGGTCAACAAGACTGGCCAGCCCAAGGAAGAGGAGTACGCCGGTTACCTGAATCCGGCGGCGCTGGCCAGCCTGCCGGTCGCCACCACCATCGGCAACCATGACTCGCTCAACCCGGACTACGGCTACCATTTCTATAACCCCAACCAGACCGAGAACGGCCTGACCGAGGCCGGCGGCGACTACTATTACAGCTACGGCCCGGCGGTGTTCATCGTGCTGAACACCAACAACTACAATGCCGCCGAGCACCAGAAAACGGTGGAGGAGGCGGTCGCCGCCTACCCCGACGCCACCTGGCGCATCGTCACCCTGCATCAGGACATCTACGGTTCCGGCTATGACCATTCCGACACCGACGGCATGATCCTGCGCACCCAGCTGACCCCCATCTTTGACGCCAACGACATCGACGTGGTGCTGCAGGGCCATGACCATACTTACAGCCGCTCCAAGATGCTGTCCGGCGACGGCGCCGACCATGACGCCTACTCCATGCCCATGAACGAGGACGGCACCGATTATGACTGGGACCACGCCATGAACGTGGAGACCGGCGAGCTGTACACCCTGTGGCCGGAGGAGGGCGACGCTGAGGCCGAGGCTTCCAAGCAGGCTTTTGTGGACGGCAACAAGTGCTACACCATCGAGAGCACCCAGGGCAACGAGCTGACCGACCCCGAAGGCACCCTGTACATGACCGCCAACTCGGCTTCCGGCTCCAAGTTCTACGAGCTGCTGGCCACCCAGCAGGACTACATCGCGGCCCGCAGCCAGAACTGGCTGCCCAGCTACAGCGTCCTGCACATCACCGCCGACACCTTCTCCATCGACACCTACCAGATCACCGATGACGGCGCGGTGGAGCAGATCGACGATACCTTTACCATCCACAAGACCGTGTGACAGCGCGTCGTGTATCCCTATCCCGGCCCCGCTGCTGGCTGCTGCCCGGCGGGGCCCTTTGCGTCCCCCGCGCCCGACCGAATCCCAAGGCGATCCACAGAGGAGAAGAAACCATGCAGACAAAAATCCTGTCCTTTATCCGCCGCTGGTGGTTGATGGCTGCCGTGCTGATCCTGACCGCCGGCATTGCCGTCGCCCTGCAGAACGTGCAAAAGACCCAGCTGATCAACCGCACCGGGCAGACCTTTGAAAAAGGCGTTGTCACCGCCGTTTTGCGGGACAATCTGGAACCGAACGGCACCCGGGTGGGCGACCAGCTGGTGGAGGTGGAGATGACCACCGGCGTGCGCAAGGGGCAGACCATCCAGATGACCAGCAGTTCCGGCTATTTGTTCGGCGCCGCCTGCACCGAGGGCATGCGCGTCATCGTCATGCAGAGCGTGGCGGGGGACACCACCGTGTCCAGCGTGTACTCGCAGGACCGCGGCGGCATACTGATCCTGTTTGCGGTGCTGTACCTGGCGGCGCTGGTCGTCATAGGCGGCTGGCAGGGGCTGAAAGGCGCGCTGGGGCTGGCGTTCACCTTCCTGGCGATCATTTACCTGTACCTGCCCCTGGTGTACCTGGGCTGGCCGCCGCTGTGGACCTCGGTGCTGATCTGCGCGGTCACCACCGCCGTGACCATGTACCTGATCGGCGGCCCCACCCTCAAAACGGTGGTGGCCAGCGCGGGCACGGTGGCGGGCGTGGTCATCGCCGGGCTGATGGCGGCCCTCTTCGGCTGGGCCACCGGGATCTCCGGCTGGAACGTCTCGGACATCGAGACGCTGATCACCCTGTGGAACACCAATGGCATCAATGTGGGCGAGCTGCTGTTTGCTGGCCTGCTGATCTCCAGCCTGGGCGCGGTGATGGACGTGGCCATGTCCGTCGCCAGCTCGATGGGCGAGGTGCTGGCCCAGAACCCGTCCATGCACCGCGGGGCGCTGTTTGCCTCGGGCATGCGCATCGGCCGCGACATGATGGGCACCGACAGCAACACCCTGATCCTTGCCTTTGCCGGCGGCAGCGTCAGCATGCTGCTTTTGAACTATGCCTATGACCTGCCCATCCTGCAGGTACTGAACTCCAACAATATCGGCATAGCGGTCATGCAGGGGCTGGCGGGCAGCTTTGGCGTGGTGCTGGCGGTGCCTGTCACCGTGGCGCTGGCCACGCTGCTGTACACCGCCCGCCGCAAGCCGGCGGCGGAACCGGCGGCCAACCCGCAGGAAGCCGCCTGACAGAGCGCCGCTGCGGCGGAACGCTGCAAGAAAACAGAGGAAAACGGATAAAACAAGGTCCCCCGCCGGCCAGGCTGTACTGCCTGGCCGGCGGGGGACCTTGTCATGCCCGGCGGGACGCCGGAGCGGAGAAAGGCGGCCGGCGGATCAGAAGGTCAGGTTGCCGAACTCGCTCAGTTTCAAAGTGTCGTTGTGCTGGGCGGCCCAGTCGATGCTCCAGGGGCTGGTGAACAGCAGCAGGCGGTTGCCCTTCAGGTCCTCGATGCAGCGGGTGTCGCTGGTGATGTCCAGCATCTTGGGGTCCAGCTCGTCCGGCGGATTCAGGATCCAGCGGATGTACTCGTAGGGCAGGTTCTGCAGGCGGATGTCCACGTTATACTCGTTTTTCAGGCGGTACTCCAGCACTTCCAGCTGCAAAACGCCCACCACGCCGACGATGACCTCCTCCATGCCGGCGCCCAGGTCGCGGAAGATCTGGATGGCGCCCTCCTGGGCGATCTGCTCCATGCCCTTGACGAACTGCTTGCGCTTCATGGTGTCCACCTGGGTCACGCGGGCAAAATGCTCCGGCGCAAAGGTGGGGATACCCGCAAACTGCACGTGCTGCTTGCCGGTGCACAGCGTGTCTCCGATGGAGAAGATGCCGGGGTCGAACAGGCCGATGATGTCGCCGGCATAGGCCTCGTCCACAATGGCGCGGTCATCGGCCATCAGGCTGGAGCCGGTGGCCAGTTTGATGTTCTTGCCCTCCTGGACATGGTAGGCTTCCATGCCGCGCTCAAACTTGCCGGAGCAGATACGCAGGAAGGCAATGCGGTCCCGGTGGTTCTTGTTCATGTTGGCCTGGATCTTGAAGATGAAGCCGGAAAACTCCTCCCGGCAGGGGTCCACCAGTTCGCCACTCAGCGAATCGGGACGGGCCAGCGGGGTGGGGGTCAGCCGCAGAAAGTCCTTCAGGAAGGGCTCCACACCGAAGTTGGTCAGCGCCGAACCGAAGAACACCGGCGACAGGGTACCGTTCTGCACTGCCTCCAGGTCAAACTCCTCGGCAGCGCCGTCCAGCAGCTCAATATCGTCGGCCAGCTGGCGGTGGTTGTCAGCGCCGATCAGCTCGTCCAGTTTCGGGTCGCCCAGCTCGGCGGCAATCTCGTCCACCATCTTGACGCCGTTGGCGCGGCCGTCGCCCTCAAAGGCCAGGACCCGGCGGCTGCCGCGGTCATAGACGCCCTTGAACCGCTTGCCGCAGCCGATGGGCCAGTTCATCGGGTAGGTCTTGATGCCGAGAATCTCCTCGATGTTCTCCATCAGGTCA
>DWVD01000023.1 GCA_019120395.1 Candidatus Gemmiger faecigallinarum | reverse complement strand
AAGATCATGGGCAAGTCCAACCAGGCCATCAATGTGGACAAGTACGACCTGCTGGTCTCGCTGCGCTATATCAAGGACGTGCCCTTCTGGCGCAACACCATCCTGGTGGTGGCGGTGGTCATCGCGGTGGTCATCGGGCTGCTGTACTGGTTCTTCGGCACCGAGCTGGGCTGCGGCATCCGGGCCACCGGCTGCAACGCCAACATGGCCCGGGCCCAGGGCATCAACACCAATCTGAACAAGGTCATCGGGCTGATGCTCTCCAACGGCCTGGTGGCGCTGTCCGGCGCGCTGCTGGCCCAGTACCAGGGCTTTGCCGACATCAACATGGGCCGCGGCGCCATCGTCATCGGCCTGGCAGCCGTCATCATCGGCGAAGCGCTGCTCAGCCGCGTGTTCCACAACTTTGCCCTCAAGATGCTGTCGGTGGCGGTGGGCAGCATCGTCTATTATCTGGTCTACCAGGTGGTCATCTGGCTCAAGGTGGACACCGACCTGCTCAAGGCGTTCAGCGCCGTGGTGGTGGCTATCTTCCTGGCCATCCCGTACTGGAAGGGCAAATACTTCACCAAACCCGCGGTGGCAAAGGGGGCCGACAAGAATGCTTGAGATCAAAAATGTGTACAAGACCTTCAACGCGGGCACCGTCAACCAGAAGGTCGCCCTCAACGGCCTGGATCTGACGCTGGAGGACGGCGATTTTGTCACCGTCATCGGCGGCAACGGCGCAGGCAAGTCCACCATGCTCAACGCGGTGGCCGGCGTCTGGCCCATCGACATGGGCAAGATCCTGATCGACGGCAGGGACATCACCCGCCTGCCGGAACACAAGCGCGCCAAGTACATCGGCCGGGTGTTCCAGGACCCGATGATGGGCACCGCCGCCACCATGGGCATCGACGAGAACCTGGCCCTGGCCCGCCGCCGCGGCCAGCCCCGCACGCTGCGCACCGGCATCTCGGCCAAAGAGCGCGCCGAGTTCCGCGAAATGGTCAAAACGCTGGATCTGGGCCTGGAGGACCGCATGACCAGCAAGGTGGGCCTGCTTTCCGGCGGCCAGCGGCAGGCCATCACGCTGCTGATGGCCACGCTGCAGAAACCCCGCCTGCTGCTTTTGGACGAGCACACCGCCGCGCTGGACCCCAAGACCGCCGCCAAGGTGCTGGCGCTCTCGGACCGGATCGTGCACGAGAACAACCTGACCACCCTGATGATCACCCACAACATGAAGGACGCCATCAAGTACGGCAACCGCCTGATCATGATGTACGAGGGCCGCATCATCTACGACGTCCGCGGCGAGCAAAAAGCCGCGCTGCAGGTATCGGACCTGCTGGCCCGGTTCGAGCAGGTCAGCGACGGCGAGTTCGCCAACGACCGCATGCTGCTGTCCTGACCCGCCGCAAAAACAGCGTTCCCACCGCCCGCAGGGCGCCGCACAGGCTGCCCTGCGGGCGGTTTTCTACCCGGGCGGGGGACGGACCGGGGGCGGAGACGCAATTGTTATTATTTGTAACCGTCTGAATTTTTTATGAAATTGTGTGCAAACCACAAAATCTATGGTATAATGAAACCTACTGCAGGTAGGAGGGGACTGTTTTGCCACGATACGACGCGGTATTGTTTGATGTGGACGGGACGCTGATCCATTCGCGCCCGGGCATTGAAAATACGTTTGCCTACGCCTTTCGCCAGATGGGCGTGGACCCGGAGGGCATCGACCTGTCCCGGTACCTTGGCCCGCCGCTGCGCTGGAGCTTTGCCCAGCACTTTCCGAAGGAGGCCGACGTGGAGCGCGCGGTGGAGTTTTACCGCGAGCGCTACGCCCGTCTTGGCATGCACGAATGCAGCCTGTTCCCCGGCGTGAAAGAACTGCTTGCCGGGTTGAAAGCCGCGGGGCTGTTTTTGGCCACCGCCACCTCCAAACCGCGGGACGTGGTGCTGCCGATTTTGGAGGAGCAGGGCATCCTGCCGTACTTTGACCTGGTGGGCGGCGCCAGCATGGACAAAAGCGTCGATACAAAAACAGCGGTCATCCGCCAGGATCTGGCCGACCCGCGCCTTGCGGGCAGACGGGTGCTGATGGTGGGCGACCGCCGGGACGATATGCAGGGGGCGGCCGACTGCGGCCTGCCCGCCGCCGCGGTGCTGTACGGTTACGGCGCCCGCGAGGAACTGGAGCCGTGGCATCCGGTCTTTTTTGCGCCGGACACCGCGGCGCTGGCGGACTGCATCCTGCAGTCTGTTTGAACTTTGAATGGAGAGGACTGACTCGATATGAGCCGTAGCAATTCAAAAAAACGGGCATCCTTCAGCCCGACGCAGCGCAAGGCGTGCCTTGTCCTTGTGGGGTGCGTGGCGGCGGTGATCGTCTCGTTTGTGGCGTCCTGGGTCCTGCCGGGCGTGCTGTTCGGCGGGGGGACCGGCGACTATGACGCCGACGCCTACCCGGTGGACACCACGCTGGGGGCCATCCTGACCGAGACCAGCGACGCCGGAAGCGAGTACATCGGCTCGACGGTGTTCATCGGCGACGAGAATACCGTCGCCCTGACCTCGGCCAGCGAGATCACCATCGACCGCTATGTGGGTCAGGCGGGCCTGTCCATCAGCGACCTGATCCGCGAATCCTGCGTTTATTTCGAGGACGACGCCTCCTCTTATACCATCCCGCAGGCCATTGCCATGATGAAGCCCCGCCGCGTTATCGTGACGCTGGGCGGCGTGGATGCGGCGGACGGCGTTGTGGTCGACTCCTTTATCCAGAACTACCGTCAGGCGCTGAACGCGGTCAAGACGGCTTACGGCTACTGCGACATTATCGTCAACGCCGTGCCCCCGGTCAACGAGGAATCGGAGAACGCGGCGCAGCTGCAGACCGCCATCGACCAGTACAACCAGAAGCTGGCGGAGCTGTGCGAGTCGGACGGCTATAAATTCCTGAACAGCGCAGAGACGCTGAAGGCGTCCAACGGCTTTGCGCAGAGCACCTATGTGTCGGCTTCCAACAACGTGCTGAGCAATTCCGGCGTCAACGCCCTGCTCCAGTATGTGCGCACCCATGCCTATGACGCCGAGGACCGACGCCCGGATACCAACGATATTCCGCGCCGCGCCGAGCAGCCCGCGCAGGAAACGCCCGCCACGCCCAGCCCCACGCCGCTGATGCACACGGTCAGCTATGGCGTGCAGTCCGGCAGCGGGACCCTGACCTACGACGACCAGCAGAATGTGACGACGCTGCGCTTTGAGGTGGCCGACGGTGAGACGGTGACCGTGACGGCCAAGCCTGACAGCGGCTACACCTTTGTTTCCTGGAGCGACGGCATCCGCGAGGCCACCCGTGTGGAGCGCGTGACCGGCGATATTTCGGTCTCGGCCATCTTTGCGCGCATCGCGCTGACGCTGGACAAGGGCAACACCACCATGACGCTGGGCGAGAGCCTGACCATCAACGCCGACGTTACGGTGGACGGCCAGACCGACGACAACAGCGGCGTGGTATGGAGCGTCAACGGCGAGACAAAAGCCACCGCCGGCAGTTTCACCTTCACCCCGGAGGAGGCGGGCACCTACACCATCCTGGCTACCTCCGACTTTGACGGCGCCCACAACGAGGTCAGCCTGACCGTGACGGTCCAGGAGCCGCAGACCAGCGTGACCCTTACGGTGCCCCGGACCATGCAGGCCGGCAGCGCCGCCACGCTGACTGTGACGGTGGAAAACGGCCAGGGCGAGACCACCTGGGCTTGCCCCCAGATGCCGGACTGGTCCGCCACCGGCAATACCGTCTCCTTCACGCCGACGCAGCCGGGGCGCTATTATATCCAGGCGACCAACAACGGCGTGACCGCCGAGAATGTGATCGAGGTGTCGGCTGCGCCCACGCCTTCGCCCACCCCGAGCCCCACGCCCACGCCGGACAATTCCGGCGACCAGGACCGGGGCGAGGGCGACCGTGACTGACCGGGATCCCGCTGCAGCGGTGTTTCCCGCCAATGCTTTGACAGTAGGAGCAAACCACGATGGCATACTATACCTGCCTTTTGCTGGATGTTGACAACACCCTTCTGGACTTCAACGCCGCCGAGCGCCAGGCGCTGATCGACACGCTGACCCACTTTGAGCTGCCCTGCGACGCCGGGGCCTGCGGGGTTTACCACCAGGTCAACGGCAAGCTGTGGGCCGGCCTGGCCAGGGGCGAGATCAGCCGCAGCAAGCTGTTTGCGGTGCGCTTTGCCCGCTTCCTGCAGGCGATGGGCCTGCCCGACAACGGCAAGAGCCGCGAGATCAACGATTATTACGAGGAACAGCTGGCCCGGCACCCGGACCTGATCCCCGGCGCGCTGAACGCGCTGGAGGAGCTGGCCGAGGTGGCGACGCTGGCCGTCGTCTCCAACGGCGCGGCCCGGGTGCAGCAGGCGCGGATCCGCGATTCCGGCATCGAGCGCTACATGGACGGCGTCTACATTTCGGAACGGGTCGGCGCCACCAAGCCGTCCGCCAAGATCTTTGATCATGCGCTGCGGGACCTGGGCGTTACTGACCGCAGCCGCGTGCTGGTGGTGGGGGACGACCTGAACGCGGACATCAAGGGCGGCCGCAACGCCGGCCTGGATACCTGCTGGGTCAATTTTGCCGGGGTGGAAAACGACGCCGGCATCGAACCCCGGCACACCGTCACAAGTTATGAAGAACTTTACCGCATCGTGATGGAACCGGAGGAACTGGAAAACATCGGCGTGCGCAACCGCCGCCACATGAACGACATGTAATATCTGCCTGCCCCCGGGGCCGGGCGGATCCCGTTTGCCGCTGCCTTATTGCAAAGCAGCGGCAATCTTTTGGATTGGGCGCAGCTTTTTCGCAATGCACACACAAGTGAGGATGGACAAATTATGCTGATCGAATTACAGGACCTTGGCAAGAGTTTTGGCGAGCACGAGGTGCTGCACGGAATCACCGCCGGCGTGGAGAAAGGCGACCGCATCGGCATCATCGGCGCCAACGGCACCGGCAAGACCACGCTGCTGCGCATCCTGTGCGGCCAGAGCCAGCCCGACACCGGCAGCGCCGACTTTGCCGCCGGCGCCACCTGCGGCTATCTGGAGCAGACCGCCCGCCTGGACCCGGCCCTGACCGTCTACGACACCATGAAGGAATCCTTCCGCCCGGCGCTGGACGCTATGGCCCGGCTGGAGACGCTGCAAAAGCAGCTGGCCGCCGCGCCGGACGACGCCGCCGTCACCGCCGAGATCGAGCACTGCACCTCGGTCATCGACGCCATGGACGCCTACAACATGGACACCCAGATCCGCAAGATGCTGTCCGGCATGGGATTTCCGGCCGACACCTGGCAGAAAACTGCGGGGGTGCTCTCCGGCGGCGAACAGACCCGCCTGCGCCTGGCCGGGCTGCTTCTGCGCCAGCCGGACATCCTGATTTTGGACGAGCCCACCAACCACCTGGACATCGAGACGATGGCCTGGCTGGAAAGCTACCTGAAAACCTGCCGCGGCGCGGTGCTGGTGGTCAGCCACGACCGCTATTTTCTGGACGCCGTCTGCACCAGGATCTGGGAGCTGCGGGGCAAGACCATCCAGGTGTTCAGGGGCAACTATTCCGCCTACCTGCCCCAGCGCCAGGCCGCCGACGAGCGCCAGTTAAAACAGCGCCAGGCCGACCTGGAAAGGGCCGCCAAGCTGCAAGACTACATCGACCGCAACCTGGTGCGGGCCTCCACCACCAAGATGGCCCAGAGCCGCCGCAAGCAGCTGGAAAAGCTGGAAATCACCGAGGCCCCCATTGACGAGGCCAGGGAACTGAACTTCCGCTTTGAATACGACATCGAGCCTTACGACGAGCTGGTCACCATGAAGCACGTCTCCATCCGCATCGGGGAGCGCACGCTGGTGGAGGACCTGGACTATGTGGTCCACCGGGGCGACAAGCTGGTCATTGCCGGGCCAAACGGCACCGGCAAGTCCACGCTTTTGCAGGTGCTGGACGGCAAACGCCGGCCCTCCGGCGGCATGGTGCGGCTGGGCGGCGGGGCGCAGCCCGGCATCTTTACCCAGCAGCAGGCCCGGCGGTTCGGCCGGGTCATCGACGCCATCTGGGACAAATACCCCCGCTTTACCGAGCTGGAGGTCCGCAGCCATCTGGCCCGCTTCGGCTTCCGGGGCGAGGAAGTGTTCAAGGACTGTGCGTCGCTGTCTGGCGGCGAGCTGGCCCGTCTGCGTTTTGCCGAGCTGGCGCTGGAACGCCCCAACCTGATGTTTTTGGACGAGCCTACCAACCATCTGGACATCTATGTGCGGGAAAGCCTGACCCAGGCGCTGGCCGCTTATACCGGAACGCTTCTGCTGGTCACCCACGACCGCTATCTGATGCAGACGCTGGGCTGCCCCATCCTGTACCTGGAGAACGGCGGCACCGCGTTCTACCGTGACTTTGCCGCCCTGAGGGACAAGGATAACGCCCCTGCGGCCCCGGCCGCCCATGCCGAGGCAAAGCCCGCCAAAGCCGGCTACGGCAAGGAACAGCGCCGCCGCCGCGCCGAGGTGCGCGCCCGCATCAAGGCGGTGGAGACCGAGATCGAGCAGCTGGGCGCCCGCATCGTCGAGCTGGAGAATGAGCTGAACGACCCGGAAGTGCTGCGCGACCACCTGCTGGTGCGCGACAAGTGCGACGATCTGGACGACACCCGCTTCCACCAGCAGGAGCTGTTTGACGAGTGGGAAAAGCTGCTGGAGGAACAGGAACAGTTCGAGGCCGAGGACGCCCAGAACGGCTGACGCCGGGGCGCCCGGAAGGATCGCGGCTTTCACGATTTTTTTACATCTCTGTTTATGAACTGTAACTTGTAATCTGCCCAAAACGCGATATACTACACAATAGGGTCTGTTTGGCCGCATTATCGTGCGGAAACGACAGAATAAAAGCAGGTGGGACCGGTCCCGCCTGCGGCAGAGGACAAAACGGGGAAGACAAGTGGAAACCAAGATCATCATAGCGACGCATAAGCCCTACTGGGTGCCGGACGATCCCGTCTATCTTCCGGTACAGATGGGCCATGCGATCCATCCGGACATTGGCTATATCGGCGACGACACAGGGGAAAATATCTCGGAGCGGAACCCAAATTTCTGCGAGCTGACCGGTCTGTACTGGGCGGTGCACAATGTGGACGCCGATTTTATCGGCATCGTCCACTACCGGCGCTATTTTGCCAGCCGCCGCCATCGCTTTGCCCCCAAAAAGCAGCGGGTGATCTCCGGCGCAGAGCTGGCCGAGATCCTGCAGCACACCAACGTGATCCTGCCCCGCGAGCGGCATTATTACATCGAAACGAACTATACCCAATATATCCACGCCCACCACAAACGCGACCTGACCGTTACCCGCAGCATTATCGAGCGCAAATGCCCCGAGTATCTGCCCGCCTACGACATGTATATGTCCAAGACGCACGGGCACCATTTCAATATGTTCATTATGCGCAGGGAGCTGCTGGAGCATTACAGCACCTGGCTGTTCGACATTCTGTTCGAGCTGGAGCGGGAGCTGGATATCTCGCAGTATTCTGAAAACGACAAGCGGGTCTTTGGCTTTGTCAGCGAGCGGCTTCTGGACGCCTGGCTGATCACCAACCGCATCACCTACCAGGAACTGGACCTGGTGTACCTGGAACCCCAGCACTGGCTGAAAAAGGGCACGGCGTTCCTGGCGCGCAAGCTGTTCCCGCGGAGGCAGGACGCATGACCCCGCTGCGGCGCGTGGCCGCGGTGGTGGTCACCTACAACCGCAGGGAGCTGCTGGCCGAGTGCATTGCCTGCCTGCGCGCGCAGCGCGGCGCGGAGTGCGAGATCCTGGTGGTGGACAACGCCAGCACCGACGGCACGGCGGAGCTGCTGCGGGAACAGGCCGGCCCCGACCTGACCGTGCACACCGCTGACCGCAACCTGGGCGGCGCGGGGGGCTTTGCCCTGGGCGCCGACCTTGCCGTGCAGGCCGGGTACGACGCGCTGTGGCTGATGGACGACGATACGCTGCCGGAACCGGACGCATTGTCCGCGCTTCTGGCGGCTGCCGGGGCGCTGCCGGCGTTTGGCTGGCTGTCCTCCCGGGCGGTGGACAGGGAAGGACGCGACCAGCCCATGAACCGCCAGCGCAAGACCCCCTACCGGGATATTGACGGCTTCGACGCCCGGGGCGGCGCGCCGGTACCCAGCGTGATGGCCAGCTTTGTTTCGCTGTTCCTTCCGGCAGAGACGGTGCGGCGGTTCGGGCTGCCCATCGCGGAATTTTTTATCTGGTCGGACGACTGGGAATATACCCGGCGCATCTCCCGCGCGCTGCCCTGCTATACTGTGCCGCAAAGCGTGGTGGTGCACGCCATGAACCGCAGCAGCGTCGTCAGCATTGCGCAGGATACCGCCGAGCGCCTGCCCCGGTACCGCTTTTTTTACCGCAACGACGTGGTGCTTTACCGCCGTGAAGGGTTGGCCGGCTGGGCATGGCTTTTGCTGAAAGACGCATGGCACACCGCGCAGGTGGTACTGTCTCGCTGCCCGGACAAAGGGAGGCGCATCGGCATTGTCTGGCGGGGCTTTGCGGCCGGGGTGCGGTTTCGTCCCCGGATCCGCTTTCCGGGCGGGCGGCCCGGCGTATGAATTTGTTTGCAGAAAGGACGGCGAAGCCGGACCATGTCAGAGATTGACCGGCTTGCCGGCCGCTATCCGGCGGTTGCCTTTGATGTATTCGATACGCTGATCCACCGCGATGTATCCGCCCCTGCGGAGGTGTTTCGCTGGATGGAGGCGCATGGCCGCGCGCCTGCCGGGTTTGCCGCTGCGCGCACCTGCGCCGAGGCCGAAGCCAGAGCCATGGCCGCGCCGCGGGAGGTGACTCTGGCCGGGATCTACGCCCGGCCGCGGCTGAGCGGGCTGGACCCGTCCGCCGAGCTGGCCGCCGAGCGGGAGCTGTGCACGGCGGACGCCGGCATGCTGGCGTTTTACCGGCGCTGCCGGGAGCGCGGGCAGCGGGTCTATGCGGTCTCGGACATGTACCTGCCGGAGGAGGCGGTGCGCGGACTGCTGGCCGGCTGCGGGTACCCCGACTGGGACGGCGTGTTCGTCTCGTCGGAGCATGGCGTGCAGAAGCGCAGCGGCAGGCTGTTCCGCGTGTTTTTGCAGCAGACCGGCCTGCGGGCGGGCCAGGTGCTGTTTTTTGGCGACGACCGCCGCGCTGATCAGATCGGGGCGGCGCTGGTGGGGATACGCTGCGTGCGCACCCCCGGCGCGCCGCCCCGCCCGGAGTATCTGCCGCCGCCGCAGACGCCCGCCGAAAGGGATCGGACGGCCTGGCTGGCCAACCATGCGGCGGGCATTGGCGACGCGCAGGAGCGGTTCGGCTATACGGTGCTGGGACCGCTGGCGGCAGGCTTTGCCGCCTGGCTGCAGGCGCAGTGCGCGGCCTGCCCCGGCGGTCGGCTGGTGTTTCTGGCGCGGGACATGTATCTGATGCAGCAGGCTGCCCGCCTGGCCGGCGCGCGGGATACCGACTATCTGCGGGTATCCCGCCAGAGCCTGGTCCCGGCCCTGCTGATGCGCCCCATGACGCCGCAGGCGGTGGAGTTGCTGGCCGATGCGCTGCCGCGCCAGACCATGAGCGTGGACGAGCTGCTGCAGTTCTGCGGCTTTGAGACCGGCGCCAGCCTGCCGGGGTATGACGGCGGGCAGCGTTTTGACCTGCGCGCCCGCCCGCTCGGCCAGCCGATGCGCCGGCTGCTGCTGGCGGTCAGCGCCTGCAGCCGGACCCCGGCGGGCGGGCAGGTGCGGGAGAGCGCCGCCGCGGTGCGGGCCTACCTGCAGCGCTTTGACCTGGGACGGCCGGGCACGCTGCTGGTGGACATCGGCAGCGGCGGCACCACCCAAAGGGTGCTGCAGGAGCTGTGCGGCGCGCCGCTGACGGGGCTGTATCTGGCCTGTGACAACCGCCTGCACAAGCACCTGACGCCCCAGGCGGCCCGGGTCTGGCTGTACGGCGGCGCGCCTGCGCCGCTGTGGTTCTGGATGAGCCAGCCGCTGCTGGAATACCTGATCTCGGAGCCCTGCGGCGCTACGCGGGGATACCGTCAGACTCCCCAGGGGCCTATGCCGGTGCAGGACCGGGCCGATCCGCCCCGGACGCTGCTTGCCGTGCAGCGGGGCGCGCTGCGGTTTGCCGCCGAGTGGAAGGCCGGCCCCCATGGGGACGCCACGCCGGGACCGGACGCCGCCATTGCGCCGTTTATAGCGATGGCGCGCCGCCCCTCTTTGTGGGAAGCCGCCTGCTTTGGGGATTTCACGCTGGAGGACGGCGTGCGGTTCCGCTTGGCGGCGCCGCGGCCGCTGGGGGAATACCTGCGCCGCCCCGCGCTGCTGAAACGGGATCTTGCCGAGTCCCGCTGGAAGATCGGCTTTTTGCGGCGGCTGCTGCGGCTGCCGCTGCCCTACGACGCCCTGTACGCCCTGCTCAAGCGGCGGGGCTGACCCAACCTGTACGGACAAAGAAACGGAGGTCTGCCCACGTGGCGCGCATCAGTGTCATTATGCCGGTGTACAACGCGGCAGCGCATCTGCCGGACGCGGTGCGCAGCGTTCTGGGCCAGACCTTTGCCGACCTGGAACTGATCCTGGTGGACGACGGATCCACCGACGGCAGCGGCGCGCTGTGCGACGGCTTTGCCGCCGCGGATCCCCGCGTGCGGGTCGTGCACCAGCAAAACGCGGGCATCTGCGCGGCCCGCAACGCAGGGCTTGCCCTGGCGCAGGGGGACTATGTGGGCTTTTGCGACGACGACGACGTTTTTCTGCCGGATTTTCTTGCCGCCGCGTGGGACCTGGCGCGCCGGGCGGACGCCGACCTGGTTCGGTTCGACTACCGCATTTTCCGCCGGGACGCCGCCGGACGGGAGCAGGAGCTGCCCCACACGCCCGGAACGGCCATGGCGCTGGGGCGGGACGGCGGCGGCAGCAGTTACGGCGCGTTCCTGCGGGCGGCCGGGCCGCTGTTTGTGTGGAATGCGCTTTACCGCCGCGCCGCGCTGGACGGGCTGCGGTTCGACACCCGATGCCGCCGCGGCGTCGAGGATTTTGTGTTCAACGCCTCGTTCCATCTGCGCATGGGAAAGGCGGTATACCGCCCCCAGGTCGCGTGCCTGCATTACGAGCGCGCCGCCAGCACCTCGGCCAGCTTTTCGGCGGACGATCTGGAGGCGCGCACCGCGGCCGCGGTGCTGTGGGCGGAGGCGGAGGGCGCGGCCCTGGACCGCTGGTGCCGCGCCGATTCCCGCCGGGAAGTGGCCGCCGAGCGCCGCGCCGAGATCGTCACCTTTTTGATGCATCAGCTGCGCGACGCCCGCGCGCCCCGCGCCATGCGCCGCCAGGCCTGGCACACGCTGCGCCCGGCGCTGGATGCGGCGCTGCCGCGCCAGGCGCTGGATTTCCTGCGCGTGGCGGGAAAAAACAAAAAGCAGATGGCGGCGCTGGCCCTGTATGCGCTGCATCTGCAGGGTCTGTATCAATGGGTCCCTAACCGGGAGGAAATGCAATGAAAACGATTCTTGTCACCGGCGCGGCCGGCTATATCGGCCGCCATGTCGTCAAGGAGGCACTGGACCGCGGTTATACCGTTATCGCTTCGGACTTTCAGTTCAAGGGCGTGGACGAGCGCGCCCGGTTCTGCGACGTGCCCATTTTCAGCGGCGCGCGGGATATTTACCGCCAGCTGGGGGAACCCGACGTGCTGATCCACATGGCGTGGCGCGACGGGTTCATCCACAACTCGCCCGCCCATATCAAGGACCTGTCCAGCCATGCGGTGTTCCTCAACAACATGGCCGCTGGCGGCCTGCCGGCCATGACGGTCATGGGCACCATGCATGAGGTGGGATACTGGGAAGGCCCCATCGACGAGAACACCCCCTGCAACCCGCTGAGCCAGTACGGCGTGGCAAAAAATGCGCTGCGCCAGAGCCTGATGCTCTCGCTTAAAGACAGCGGCTGCCTTCTGCACTGGCTGCGCGCCTATTACATTACCGGCGACGAGGCCCACGGCAGTTCCATTTTTGCCAAGATCACCCAGGCCGAGCAGGACGGCAAGCGGACCTTCCCCTTCACCAGCGGGAAAAACCTGTACGACTTTATCGACGTGCAGGAGCTGGCCCGCATGATCGTGCTGGCCAGCGTGCAGACCGAGGTGAACGGCATCATCAACACCTGCACCGGCAGGCCGGTCTCGCTGGCCGACCGGGTGGAGCAGTTTTTGCGGGACAAGGGGTATCGGATCCGCCTGGAGTACGGCGCTTATCCCGACCGCCCGTACGACAGCCCCGGCGTATGGGGCGACCCCACCCGCATCCGGGAGATTTTGCGTAAAGCAGGGGAGAACGAACACAGCTTATGAAACGACTGGGCATTTTCTTCTTCTATGAAAAAAACGGCATCGTCGACGATTTCCTTCTCTATTATCTGGACGACCTGTGCAAAAACCTGACCGAGCTGACGGTGGTCTGCAACGGCAGGCTCAGCGACGAGGGGCGCAGCGCATTCAGCCGGTATACCGACAAGGTCATTGTGCGCGAGAACAAGGGCCTGGACGTGTGGGCCTACAAGACGGCGCTGGACGCCTACGGCTGGGAAAAACTGGCGCAGTTTGACGAGATCGTCATGACCAACTCCACGCTGATGGGGCCGGTGCGCCCGCTGAAAGAGATGTTCGACGCCATGGCGGAGCGGCCGGAGCTGGATTTCTGGGGCCTGACCGTCCACCACGGCGGCAAGGACACCCCCTTCAAGGGGCGGTACCCGTACGACCATCTGCCGGTGCATATCCAGTCCCATTTTATTGTCTACCGCAAAAAGTTCGTCGAGAGCGCGGACCTGCAGACCTATTGGGACAATATGCCCATGATCGAGGGGTATAACGATTCGATCCGCCGGTACGAGACGGTCTTTACCAAGCAGTTTGCCGACAAGGGGTATCGCTGGGACGTCTATGTCCGGACCGACGATCTGAAGGATTTTACCGACTATCCGTTGCTTGTCTGCCCGGTGCGGCTGCTGCGGGACAAAAAATGCCCGCTGTTCAAGCGGCGCAGCTTTATGCATGAGTTCGAGGCGTACCTGAACGATACCGCCGGCGAACCGGCCCGGCAGCTGTACGAGTATCTCCGGAACGAGACCGGCTATCCGCTGGAGCTGCTGTGGAAGAATATGGTGCGCACCATGCACCCCGCGGATTTCACCCGGGACCTGGCGCTGACCCGGATCATCCCCGACCGGCTGCAGGACCCGGAGTGCGCTGATGCGGTGCGCCGGACGCGCCGCATCGCGCTGGCCATGCACCTGTTCTTCCCCGATATGCTGCCCGAGAGCCGCGCGTTTGCCGCCAATATGCCGCCCGAGACCGATGTGTTCATCTCCACCGACACCGAGGAGAAAAAGGCGGCCATCCAGCAGGCGTTTGCCGGGCTTGCGGTGCGCAGCGTGCAGGTCACGGTGGTGGAAAACCGGGGCCGCGACGTAGCGGCGTTCCTGTGCGACCTGGCTCCGCAGCTGCAGGGGTACGACTACGCCTGTTTTATGCATGACAAAAAGGCGGTCCAGACCAAACCGGGCAGCGTGGGCGCCAGCTTTGGCTACATCTGCAACGAAAACGTCTGCCGCAGCCGCGACCATGTGCTGAACGTGCTGACCGAGTTTGAAAAAGATCCGTTCCTGGGCATTTTGTGCCCGCCGTTCCCCACCCACGGGGCGTATTTCCTGAACATGTGCTCGGGCGGATGGGGCCCCAATTTCGACAATACCAAAGCGCTGCTGAAAAAGCTGGGCGTCGACGTGCCCATCTCGGGCGAAAAAAATCCCATCGCGCCGTTTGGCAGCGTGTTCTGGTTCCGCGTGGATGCGCTGCGCCCGCTGTTCGGCCACGGCTGGCGGCACAGCGATTTCCCGCCCGAGCCGCTGCCCGCCGACGGGACCGTCAGCCATGCCATCGAGCGGGTCTATCCCTTTGTGGCGCAGGGCGCGGGGTACTATCCCGCCGTGGTCATGAGCCAGACTTACGCCGTGCAGCGCGGCGACACCATGCAGGCTTACGCCTCCGGCATGATCCGCCCGCTGGCGCGCATCATGGACTGCACGACCTTCTGGGCGGCGTCCCGCGCCATCTCGGTCTTTGCGGCCCGGCGGCATTTCGGGCTGAAGGTCTACGGCCCGTACGAGAATACCCGCCGCCGCCGCGCCCGCAACTGGCTGCGCGACCGCCTGCCCAGGCCCGCCTACGATGCGGTGATGGGCGTTAAACGCGCCGTGTTCGGTCCGCATCGGGACGATTACGAGGAGTAAGGGCGCAGCGCAGGGAGGAGGCCGCCTGTGAAAAAACGGCTTGTCATTTATTTTTACTACGCACCCGACGGGCAGGCGGATTCCGCCTGCCTGTTTGCGCTGCAGGCTTTGCGGCAGGCGGGGGCGGAAGTGCTGTTCGTCATGAACGGCGCGCTGGATGCGGCGTCCCGCCAGGCGGTGCGGGCGCAGGGCGCGCAGCTGCTGGAGCGGGAAAATGTCGGCCTGGACGTGGGCGCGTACCGGCAGGCGCTGCTTGGACTGGGGCGGGACGGCCTGGCCGGCGTGGACGAACTGATCCTGATGAACTATACCCTGGCGGGGCCGGTGTCCCCGCTGGAGCAGATGTTTGCCAAAATGGACGCCCGCCCGGAACTGGATTTTTGGGGGCTGACCCGGCATTACGCCATGAAAAGCCGGCGCTTCGGCGGCGCGCGCGGCATGGTGCCGGAGCACATCCAGTCCCACTTTCTGGCGCTGCGGCCCCGGCTGTTCCGGTCCGAGGCGTTCTGGCAGTACTGGCAGAGCATGCCGCTGCCCCGCAGCTACGAGCAGTCGGTGGCGGGGCACGAGACCCGTTTTACCGCGCACTTTGCCGGGCTGGAGTTTGCCTGGGACACCGCGGTGGATACCGGCGACCTGGCGGGGATCTTTGTCAACCCGATCATGGCCTGCCCCGCCGAGCTGCTGGCCCGCCAGGGCTGCCCGTTTTTTAAACGGCGCAGCTTTTTCACGCCCTATGCCGACGAGCTGCGGCGGACCGACGGCGCGGCCGCGGCGGAGCTGTACGACTGGCTAAAACGCAGCACCGACTACCCGGTGGACGAACTGATCCGCAGCCTGCTGCGCACCCAGCCGCTGGCGTTCCTGGCGCAGAACCTGCACTGGAGCGCGGCGCTGCCGGCGGCGGAGGAACCTGCCCCGCCGGTGCGGCTGATCCGGTGGCGGCGCGGCGCCCCGCAGCCCGAGGTGGCGGCGGGGGAGATCGTCTGCCTGTACTGCCCGCCGGATACGCCGCCCCGGGATGCGGCCGACTGGTATGCCCGGCGGGCGGCCGTGCGGCTGGCGGAGGACCCTGCCGCACGCGCGGCTGCGGCCCGGCTGTTGGCGGAACATCCGCTGGCGGGGACGGCCTCCCCGTCGGTGGCCGCCTTTGGCGCGGCTGCGGCCCGGCGCATGGCCGAGTGGCGGGCGGCGCTGCCCGCCCTGCGCGGCGAGGCGGCCCGCCTGGGGCTGAAAGCGCCGGTGGCCGCAGAGACGCCGCTGCCCGTCCCCGCAGGCGGCTGCGTCTTTTTGAAAGGGGACGCCTTTGCCGGCGGGCTGCCGCCGCTGGATACGCCGGCGGGCTGGTGGCTGCTGCCGCTGTCTGCCCAGGCAAACGGGTTCGGCTGCCTGAGCATCCTTTCTCCGGCGGAGGCGTCCGCCGCGCCGGAGCGCCTGGCCTGCGCGCTGTACGACGCCCAGGATGCCGGCGAAAGCGGAAAAAATCTGGTGCGCGCGCTGCGCCGCAGACTGCGGGGCGGCTGACCCCTCGGCGCGCGCCGCTGCCAACGGAAGGGGAGGATCTGCATGGCCAAACGGCCGCGCCTGTTTTACCTGGACCTGGTGCGCACCATCGCGCTGGTGTGCATCCTGGTCATCCATTTCAACGCCACGGTCACCGGATATTTTACGCTGCCGCACCGGCTGTTTGCCAGCGTGCTGCCCGGGGGCGTTTATCTGGGGGATTTCGGTTCCTCGCTGTTTTTTATCGTTTCGGGCGCTTCGCTGGCGTACACCGCCCGGCAGCCTTTTTCGGCGGGGGCGTTTTACCGCCGCCGGGCGGCCGCGGTCTACCCGATGTTCTGGCTGGCCTGGTGCATCTGCTTCTCCATCCGGTTTGTCACCCAGCCCGGGTATTATGCTGCGGCAAAAACGCCCACGCTGCTGCTGACGGCGCTGGGCCTGGACAATTTCGCCGTCTCGGCGGGCTGGGTGGCTGCGGATTTTGCCTGCGTGGGCGAATGGTTCCTGGGCAGCATCCTGTTTTTGTATCTTTTGTTCCCGCTGCTGTACCGCGGCATGCAAAAGAACCGGGCGCTGACCTGGCTTGCCGCCGCCGCTGCGGGGCTGGTGCTGCATTTTTCCGGCATTGACCGGCAGCTGCTGGGCGTGCATCTGCTGGAGTTTTTGTTCGGCATCTGGTTCGTGATGGGGAAACGCCCGCCCGTGTGGACGCTGGTCCCGGCGGCGCTGACCTGGCCGGCGCTGTGGGCGCTGGGCCAGGCTGTGGCCATCGACGCAAAAATCTTCTGCGCGCTGGTGTCGGCTGCGGTGTTCACGCTGCTGTCGGCCTGGCCGGACCGGGCCGCGCCCGCCCCGCTGCGCCGGGCCTGCGCGCTGGCGGGCAAGTACTCCTACGCCGTGTTCCTGGTCCACCATTTTCTGATCCTGCTGCTGGTGCAGCGGTTTGACCTGGCGGCGCTGTCCCGCCGGGACACCGCGCTGCTGTTCGGCGCCTATCTGGTGCTGACGGCGCTGGCCTCGTGGGGGCTGTACCGCCTGGACGCTCGCCTGCGGGGCGCCGTCCGGCGGGTGCTGCACGGCTGAACCGGCTTGCCCCGTCAGGGAGGATATGCACGGGGAGACTGCGGCTTTGCAGCGCGTTTCGCCAGATGTGCCGCCCGCTTTTTTGTACGGCAATCGCTGTACAAAAGGCGGGCGGTACGCTATAATGAAAAATAAGGTGCGGCGGCGCGGGCCGCCCGCCGCCGCAGACAGAGAGAAAGGGGCGAACACGCATGGAAGAACAACAGTTTTTTGTTACGCTGGACCGCGTGGCGGAGGAGTCCGGCCTGACGGCTGCCTATACGCCGAAGGATTTGAAAGAGATCAGGATCTATGCCACCGAGGTGTATCGCCCCGGCATCATGCTGGCCGGTTACTATCAGTATTTTGACAACATGCGCATCCAGATCCTTGGGCTGACGGAAATGTCCTATCTGAACGAGTTGGACGCCGAGACCCGTCGCACCCACCTGGAAAAGCTGTTCTCGTTCCAGCCGCCGGCCGTCGTGCTGACCCGCGGCCTGGAACCGCTGCCCGAGATGATGGAATTTGCCGAAAAGTACGGCGTCGCGCTGCTGCTTTCCAACGAGATGACCTCGCCGCTGATGGGCAGCATGATCACCACGCTGAACGTGGAGCTGGCCCCGCGCATCACCCGGCACGGCGTGCTGGTGGAAGTCTACGGCGAGGGCATCCTGATCACCGGCGATTCCGGCGTGGGCAAAAGCGAGACCGCCATCGAACTGGTCAAGCGCGGGCACCGGCTGATCGCCGACGACGCCGTCGAGCTGCGCCGCGTCAGTTCCAAAAAAATCATGGGTTCCTCGCCGGAAAATATCCGCCACTTTATCGAGCTGCGCGGCATCGGCATCATCAACGTGGCGCGGCTGTTCGGCATCGGCTCGGTCAAAAGCAGCGTTGAGGTGGAGATCGTTGTGGAGCTGGAGCCGTGGGACCGCACCAAAAACTACGACCGCACCGGCCTGGAGACCCAGACCTGCGATATTCTGGGCGTCAAGGTGCCCAACATGGTTATCCCCGTCATGCCCGGCCGGAACCTGGCCGTGATCATCGAGACGGCGGCCATGAACAACCGCTCCAAGGAAATGGGCTACAACGCCGCCAAAGAGCTGCTGAAGCAGCTGGGACTGCAAAACGACATCGGCTGACGATTGACAGCCGGAGAAAAGGAGCCGCAAACACGCATGTATCCAATGATCGCTGACCTGCACACCCATACGCTGAGCGCCAGCCACGCGTTCCACACCATCGACGTCATGTCGGCCGAGGCTGCCCGGCTGGGCTACCGGGCGATGGCTGTCACCGACCACGCGCCCGCCATGCCGGACGCGCCGCATATCTGGCATTTCCAGAACCAGTCGTCGATGGACCGGCAGATGAACGGCGTCACGCTGCTGTTTGGCGCCGAGGCCAACGTCATGGACGTGAACGGCGGGCTGGACCTGCCCCAGACGCTGCTGAAGCATCTGGACTGGGTGGTGGCGTCCATCCACAGCCCCTGCATGCCCGGCCTGCTGACCGAGCGGGAGGCCACGAACCTGTGGCTGGCTGTGGCCGAAAACCCGTGGGTGGACTGCATCGGTCATTCGGAGCAGCAGCATTACCGCTACGATTACGACCTTGTGACCCGGGCGTTTGCCAAAAACAACAAGGTGGTGGAACTGAACGGCAACTCCTTCCAGGTGCGCAGGGACGGGATCCCCAATATGCGCGCGCTGGTGCGGGCCTGCTACCGCAGCAGCTGCTATGTGTCGCTGGATTCCGACGCACATTCTACCCGGCAGCTGCGGGAAAACATGGCCCCGCTGCTGTCTCTTCTGGAAGAAGTGGACTACCCCGCCGACCATGTGGTCAACAGCTCGGCGCAGGCGCTGACCCATATTTTAAAGCTGCACCGCAGGGCTACTGCGGAGGAGATAGGAGGACTTTTGCTATGAGCTATACCATTGGCATCGACCTGGGCGGCACCACCATGACCGCCGGACTGGTCAACGAGGAATTCGAGATCGTGGGCAAGATCACCTGGGCCACCCGGCTGCCCCGCCCGGCCGAGGACCTGGAAGCCGCGCTGGCCAAGCTGTGCCGCACCGTTGCCCGGGAAAACAACGTGACCTTTGACCAGGTGCGGTATGTGGGCATCGGCACGCCGGGCAGCGTCAACTTTACCACCGGCTTGGTGGGGTACAACACCAACTTCAATTATTACGACTGGAACCTGGGCCCCGACATGGAAAAGCTGCTGGGCTGCAAGGTCTATGTGGAAAATGACGCCAACGCTGCCGCCTTCGGCGAGTACATTGCCGGTGGCGCCAAGGGCTACAAGGATGCTGTGATTATCACCCTGGGCACCGGTATCGGCAGCGGTATCATTCTGAGCGGCAAGATCCTGCGCGGCTTCAACTTTGCCGCCGGCGAGATGGGCCATACCGTCATTGTCAAGGACGGCCGTCAGTGCAACTGCGGCCGCAAGGGCTGCTGGGAGCGGTATGCTTCCGCCCGCGCCCTCAGCGACGATACCCGCGAGGCCATGAAGGATGCCCCCGAGAGCGTCATGTGGAAGATCGCCGGCGATCTGGACCATGTCAATGCCAAGACGGCATTTGACGGTATGGCCCAGGGCGACGAGACCGCAAAGAAGGTCATCGGCAACTGGCTGGAGTATGTGGGCTGCGGCATTGCCAATGTGGTCAACACCTTTGAGCCGGAGGTCGTCTGCATCGGCGGCGGTGTCTCCAACCAGGGCGAAGTCCTGCTGGCTCCTGTCCGCGCGTATGTGGAAAAGGAAACGCATAATATTACCACGGGCCGCTGCCCCGAGATCCGCGCCTGCGTGCTGCGCAACGACGCCGGCGTCATCGGTGCGGCTGCGCTGGAAAATTCCATCTGAACAAACGTTTGAGAGCTTTTATCCGTAGGGAGGATATTTATGGCAGACAATGCGGTACTGGTACGGGCATTGCAGGCACAGCAGCTTCCGGTTCTGGAGCAGGAACCTTTAAGCCGTCACACCACTTTTCGGATCGGCGGCCCGGCGGCGGTGTTCTGCCTGCCGGAAACCCCCGCACAGCTGCTTCGCACACTGGAACTCTGCCGGCAGCAGGGTGTCCGCACCTATCTGCTGGGCAACGGTTCCAATACGCTGTTTGAAGATGCCGGCTTTGATGGTGCGGTGATCTGCACGGTGGAAATGAAACATCCGGTTACCGTCACCGGAACCCGCATCAACGCCGCGGCGGGAGCATCCCTGGCCAATGTATGCCGGGAGGCACTGCACCATGGGCTGACCGGACTGGAATTTGCCTTCGGTATTCCCGGCACAGTGGGCGGCGCCACCTACATGAACGCCGGCGCCTACGGCGGGGAACTGAAACAGGTGATCACCCAGGTGACATTTCTGGATGAGGATCTGAAAGCCCGGACGCTGCCGGTGTCGGAGCTGGCCATGGGATACCGCACCAGCCGGTTTGAGCAGAAGGGCGGCATCGTGCTGGAGGCGGAGTTCCAGCTGGCGGCCGGGGACCCTGCCGCCATTGAAGCCAGAATGCAGGAGCTGATGGCCCGCCGCCGGGAAAAGCAGCCGCTGGAACTGCCTTCCGCGGGCAGCACCTTCAAACGGCCCCAGGGGGCCTTTGCCGGTGCACTGATCGAGCAGGCGGGGCTGCGGGGCTTCACGGTGGGCGGTGCTGCCATCAGCACCAAGCACTGCGGTTTTGTGGTGAATCTGGGCGGGGCCACCTGCGCGGATGTGGTTCGCCTGACCGATGAGGTCGCCCGCATTGTGTATGAAAAGACGGGATTCCGCCTGGAACGCGAGATCCGTGTGG
>DWVD01000022.1 GCA_019120395.1 Candidatus Gemmiger faecigallinarum | reverse complement strand
CACGCAAAACTGGTATTTCCAGTCGGGACGGTAGAAACGGCAGTCGCCGCAATCCTCCGGCGCTCCGGCGTCGCCGCTGTCGTAGTGGTCGAAACCGGGCTTGCCTTGCATGAGGCTTTCAAAGGCGCGGTTGCTGCCGGATGTAAAATACATGGCGTCGCCTCCTTTCTGAATTTGGGCATAAAAAATGGCGTACCGTGGAAACGATACGCCGGACACCAGAAAACGCCCCGTGATCGGCTGGGAAGCCGTCAAAAGGCGTTTTCAGTGTGGTTATAGGGATATTCTGTTTTTTGATGATGGTTAAAAAGTTCAGTGTTTATGCGGCTTTCAGGGATTTGTGTATATAAACATGAGGCCACCTCCAACATCGACGTGGAGAGCGAGAACGACATCATGGCCCAGATCCACGCCCTGGCCAAACGCAAGACGGTGCTTTTGATCTCCCACCGGCTGGCCAACGTGACGGACGCCGACCGGATCTACGTGATGGCAGGCGGCCGCGTGGCGGAAGCCGGCAGCCACCGGGCGCTGCTGGCCCAAAACGGGCTGTACGCCCGGCTGTACAACGCCCAGCAGGCGCTGGAAAATTACGCAAAGGAGGCAAGCGCATGAAACGCAGGAGCGGATTTGCCGTGATGGCAAAGCTGATTGGCCTGGTGCGGCCGCTGACCGGCTTTATGGTCCTGGCCGTGGCCATGGGGCTGGCGGGGCATTTTTGCGCGGCCTTCCTGACCATTTTGGGCGCCTGGGCGGCGCTTTCGGTGCTGGGGCTGCCGGCGCCGATGGGGCTGGGCGCGCTGTTTGCCTGCGCCGCGGCCTTCGCGGTACTGCGGGCGCTGCTGCGCTACGGCGAGCAGGGCTGCAACCACTACATCGCCTTCAAGCTGCTGGCATTGATCCGGGACCGGGTGTTCCGGGCGCTGCGGCGGCTGTGCCCCGCCAAGCTGGAAGGCCGGGACAAGGGCGACCTGATCTCGGTCATCACCTCGGACATTGAGCTGCTGGAGGTGTTTTACGCCCATACCATCTCCCCCATCGCCATCGCGGTGCTGTTCTGCGGCGGCATGTGCCTGTTCATCGGGCAGTACCACTGGCTGCTGGGGCTGCTGGCGCTGGCGGCCTACCTGGCGGTGGGCGTGGCGGTGCCGCTGGTCACCTCCCGCCTGAGCGGGGACGACGGCATGCGGCTGCGCACAAAATCGGGCGAGCTTTCGGCCTTTGTGCTGGACAGCCTGCGCGGCCTGCCGGAGATCCAGCAGTACGGCCGGGGCGCCGACCGCCTGGCCGAGATGGACCGCCGCACCGCCGCCCTGGCAAAGGACGAGGAGCGGATGAAGCGCACCGCCGGCCGGAACGCCGCCGTCACCAACACCTGCATCCTGCTGTTCGACCTGGCCATGCTGTTTGCGTCCGCCTGGCTGATGGGCCGGCAGGCGGTGGGCTTTGACGGCGTGCTGGTGCCCACCGTGGCGCTGATGAGCTCCTTCGGCCCGGCGGTGGCGCTGGCCGGCCTGGGCAGCACGCTGCAAAACACCTTTGCCGCCGGCAACCGGGTGCTGGACATCCTGGAGGAGGAACCCGCCGTACAGGAGATCGCCGGCCGGCCGGGAACGGACTTTTCCGGGGCGGCCGCCCGCTATGTGGGCTTTGCCTACGGCCGGGAGGAGGTCCTGCGCGACGTGAGCGTGGACATCCCCCAGGGCCAGGTGGTGGGCATCGTGGGGCGCAGCGGCAGCGGCAAGTCCACGCTGCTCAAGCTGTTCATGCGGTTCTGGCAGGCGCAGCAGGGCCAGGTGACGGTCTCCGGCCGGGACGTGAACGACGTCAACACCGCCGACCTGCGCGGGATGGAGAGCTTTGTCACCCAGGAGACCCACCTGTTCCACGACAGCATCAAAAACAACCTGCGCATCGCCCGGCTGGACGCCACCGACGAGCAGATCGCCGCGGCCTGCAAAAAGGCGTCCATCCACGACTTTATCCTGGCGCTGCCCCGCGGCTACGACACCCCGGTAGGCGAGCTGGGCGGCACGCTGTCCGGCGGCGAGCGGCAGCGGCTGGGCCTGGCGCGGGCGTTTTTGCACGACGCCCCCTTTATCCTGCTGGACGAGCCCACCAGCAACCTGGACAGCCTGAACGAGGCGGTGATCCTGCGGTCGCTGCGGGAGGAAGGCCGCGGCAAAACGGTGGCGCTGGTGTCCCACCGGGCGTCCACCATGCGCATCGCCGACAAAGTGTACTCGGTGGAGAACGGGAGGCTGAGCTGATGGACACCCAGTCCAAACGGGAGCGGGAAAAGCAGGTGGTATCGCTGATGATCCGCCTGTACTGCCGCAAAAACCACCGCGCCAAAGGCCCGCTCTGCCCCGACTGCGCCGCGCTGGACGCCTACGCCCGGCAGCGCAGCGACTGCTGCCCGTTTATGGAGACAAAGACCTTCTGCTCCAACTGCAAGGTGACTGCTACCGGCCCGAAATGCGGGAGCAGATCCGCCGGGTGATGCGGTTTTCCGGCCCGCGGATGATCTTTTACCACCCGGTGCTGGCCGTCCGCCATGTGATCGAAAGCAAACGCGAACAGAAACGATTGGAGAAACAGCCATGAACCTGAAAAAGATCGTATACGTTGCCCTGGGCTGCGTCGGCCTGGCGCTGGGGGCGGTGGGCGCCGTGCTGCCGCTGCTGCCGGCTTTCCCCTTTCTGCTGCTGGCGGCCTTCTGCTTTGGCAAAAGTTCCCAGCGGCTGCACCGCTGGTTTGTGGGCACCAAGCTGTACAAGGACAACCTGGAAAGCTACGTCCAGGGCCGTGGCATGACCAAAAAGACCAAGATCCGCATCATGGTCACCGTCACCATCCTGATGAGCATCGGCTTTGTGATGATGCACGCGGTGCCGGTGGGGCGCATCGTGCTGGGGTGCGTGTGGGTGTTCCACATCCTCTACTTTCTGTTCGGCGTCAAGACGCTGCCGGGAAACGGTCCAGACGCCGGCCGGGACTGACCTTCCCCGGGTCCCCGTCAATACAGCAGCGGCCTGCCGCTGCTTTTTCGCAAAGCGCGCCCAAGGAAACTCCGCAGGTTTGCCTCCTGCGCGGCGACACCAACGCCTTCCCTGCGCTCACACCGCTTTGCTCTCCCCTGCCGTTTTTGTCCCTTTTGCCGCGCCGTCCGGCGCAGAGGTCTTGACCGGTAGCCTATCCCGGTTTATATAATAGACAGGGGCGGGCGCGTTTAACTTCTGTTTAACCCCTGTTTACGGCGGGTTTAAGGCGTCATTGTACCGCAAGGTGGTATCCAGATTTTTATTGGAGGGATGCCGCCATGTCAAAACCGCTCTGCCCCGCCCCCGAACTGGGCCTGACCGCCGAGGAAGTGGAGGCGCAGCGCCGCCGCGGCCGCCAGAACGCCGCCCCGGAGCCCGTCACAAAATCCGTCGGACAGATCTGGCGGGACAACGTCTGTACCCTGTTCAACCTGCTGAACCTGCTGATCGCCATCGCCCTGGGCGCGGTGGGGGCCTGGTCCAACATGCTGTTCATCCTGATCATTGCGCTGAACACCCTGATCGGCGCAGCGCAGGAGCTGCATGCCAAACGGCTGGTGGACCGGCTGTCCATCCTGTCCGCGCCGTCCGCCCATGTGATGCGCGGCGGCCGGGTGCTGGCCCTGCCGGTGCAGGAGCTGGTGGAAAGCGACGTTGTGGAACTGTCTGCCGGCGAGCAGGTCTGCGCCGACGCGCAGGTCCTGACCGGCAGCGTGGAGGTGAACGAGTCGCTGCTGACCGGCGAGTCCGACCCGGTGGACAAAGGCCCGGGCCGGCAGCTGCTGTCCGGCAGCGTCATCGTCAGCGGCCGCTGCCGCGCGGTGCTGGCCCGGGTGGGCGGCGAAAGCTACGCCGCCCGCCTTGCCCGGGAAGCCCGGCAGCTGCGGCGGGTCAACTCGGAGCTGCTGACCTCGATGCGCCGGGTCACCCGGTTTACCGGTTTTCTGATCCCGCCGCTGGGGCTTTTGCTGTTTGCCGAAGCCCTGCTGCGGGGCGCCGCCGTCCAGTCCGCCGTCGTTTCCACCGCGGCGGGCCTGCTGGGCATGCTGCCCAAGGGTCTGGTGCTATTGATCAGCATCAGCCTGGCGGCGGGGACCATCGCCCTTTCCAAAAAACAGGTGCTGGTACAGAAATTGTTTTCACTGGAGACGCTGGCCCATGTGGACACCCTCTGCCTGGACAAGACCGGGACACTGACCCGGGGCGCCATGCAGGTGGAGCGGGTGGAGCTGACCCCTGCCGGGCAGGCCGCCCCTTTTGCCCGGATGATGGGCGCTTTTTTGCAGGCCGCGCCGGACAGCAACGCCACCTTCCAGGCCCTGCAGGCCCATTTTGCCCCAAACGGCAGCCTGACGCCCCGGCGGACGGTGGCTTTCTCCTCCGCGCGCAAATGGAGCGCGGTGGAGTTTGACCGCTTCACCTTTGTGGTGGGCGCGCCGGAACGGCTTAGCCCCGGCCCGCTGCCGCCCGCCCTGCAGCAGGCCATGGCCGAAGGCAGGCGGGTGCTGCTGGCCGGTATTGCCGACGCCCCGGTGCGGGCCGACGCGCCCCTGCCGCCGGTGCGGGTGCTGGCCGGCATTGTGCTGTGCGACCCGCTGCGCCCCAACGCCGCCCAAACGCTGGAGTATTTCCAGCGCGAGGGGGTGGACTGCCGGCTGATCTCGGGCGACAGCCCCGCCACGGTCTCGGCGCTGGCGGCGCAGGCAGGCTTTCCCCACGCCGACCGCTGCATCGACATGACCGGCATTACCGACCCGGCCGCCATCGAGGCGGCCGCACGGGACTATGCGGTGTTCGGGCGGGTATCGCCCCGCCAAAAGCAGCAGCTGGTGCAGGCGCTGCGCCGCCAGGGCCGCACCGTGGCCATGACCGGCGACGGCGTCAACGACCTGCTGGCCCTGCGGGAGGCCGACTGCAGCATCGCCGTGGCGCAGGGCAGCGACGCCGCCCGCCAGATCGCCCAGATCGTACTGCTGGACTCTGATTTCGGCGCGCTGCCCGCCGTATTGGCCGAGGGCCGCCGGGTGGTGAACAATATCACCCGGGTGGCGGGGGTGTTCTTTGTCAAAACGGTCTACTCGGTCCTGCTCTGCCTGATCTGCCTGCTGGCAAACATCCCCTTCCCCTTTGTGCCCATCCAGATCACGCTGATCGACCTGGTCATTGAAGGCTACCCCGCCTTTTTCACCACCTTTGTGCCGGACGGGCGCCGGGTACAGGGGCGTTTTCTGCCCACGGTGCTGCGCCGCGCCGTCCCCAACGCGGCGTCCTTTGTGCTGTGCTGCCTGCCCGCCTTTCTGCTGGCGCCCCGCCTGGGCCTGGACGCCGGGCAGCTGCAGCTGGCGCTTTACCTGCTGGTGGGCACGGTGGGCATACAGGCAGTTTGGAAGTCCTGCTGGCCGCTGGACCGGCTGCGGGCGTTCCTGTGCGTAACGATGACCGGCGGGTTTTATCTGGCGGTGCTGCTGTTCCGCGGGGTTTTGCAGCTGCCCGCGGCGCAGCCGGCGGCCCTGGCGCTGTTTGCCGCGCTGGCGGCGCTGAGCTTTGCGCTGGAGCGCGCCGTCGCCGCCCTGCTGCGCCGCCTGCCGCCCCGCGCCGGCTGAAAATGCGGCCCGCCGCCCAAAAATGCGAAAGGATGGTTGCCATGACGCTGAAACGGCGGCTGTTTTTCTCCAATCTGCTGATGCTTGTCATCCCCGCCCTGCTGGCGGTGCTGGTGCTGGTGGCGGCGCTGGGCGCGTTTGCGGCCTTTGCCGCCCCCGCCGACCTGCGGCTTTCCAGCCAGCACGAGCGACAGGAGACCCGCGCCCGGCTGACCGGCCTGGCCGGCGACTGGCTGGCCGCCCCCGGCGGCGAAGAGCGCGACGGCCTTGCGGCCCGGCTGGACCAGGCCTGCCGCGGGCAAAACGCCTGCCTGGTGGTGTATGCCCACGGCGCGGAATACACGTTCGGCCAGCGCCCCGCCGGGATGGACGGCGCGCTGGGCCGGGCGCTGGACGCCCTGGACGGCGCGGGCACCGTGTCCGACGGACGCCGTGAGTTGACCGGCGGGGCGCTGGCGGAAGGCCGCTACCGGCTGTACAGCCCGGTCCCGGCGCTGGACGCCCGCGCGCTGAAGCAAAACGCCGCGCTGTTCCTGGCCGCCAGCGTGGCGGCGGTGCTGGCGGCGGTGGCCGCGGTCAACCGTTTTTTGACCCGCTTTGTGCTGCGGCATATCACCCGGCCGCTGCAGACGCTGGCCGACGGCGCGGCCCAGATTCGGGACGGCAACCTGGACCACCGCATCGTCTACGACCAGCCGGACGAATTTGCGCCGGTCTGCGCCGCTTTCAACGAGATGGCCGGGCGGCTGCGCGACTCGGTGCAAAAAACGCAGCGGGAGGAAGCCGGCCGCAAAGAGCTGCTGGCCAGCATCTCCCACGACATCCGCTCGCCGCTGACCGCCATCCGCGCCTATGTGGAGGGGCTGATCGACGGCGTGGCCGACACGCCGCAGAAGCAGGCGGCCTATCTGGACATCATCCGCGCCCGTGCCGACGAGCTGGACCGTCTGGTGAAAAAACTGTTCCTTTTTTCCAAAATGGACTTGGGCGAATACCCCTACGCCCCCGAGCTGCTGGACCCTGCCGGGGAGATCCGGGAGTTCCTGGCCGCAGCCGCCCGGGACTACCGGCGGCAGGGTCTGGCGGTGGAGGCAGGCCCGCTGCCGGAAGGGGCATGGATCCTGGCCGACCCCACCTACTTCCGCAGCATCCTGACCAATTTGCTGGACAACTGCGCCCGGTACAAGGCAAAACCGCTGGGCGCCGCCCGGCTGGACGGGCGGATCGAGGGCTGCAGCCTGGTGCTGGCCGTGTCCGACGACGGCCCCGGCGTGCCGGAACAGGCCCTGCCCCGGCTGTTTGACGTGTTTTACCGCGCCGACCCGGCCCGCCGCCCGGCCGGGGGCAGCGGCCTGGGGCTGGCCATCGTGGCCCGGGCCGCCGCGCGGATGGGCGGCCGGGTATCCGCCCGGAATCTGCCGGACGGCGGGCTGTGCGTCACGCTGACGCTGCCGCTTGCCGCGCCGGAGAAAGGGGACCACCATGAAACGGATCCTGATCATTGAGGACGACGACGCCATCGCCGGCATCGAGCGGGACTACCTGCTGGCCAACGGTTTTGCGGCGGATATTGCCGCCGACGGCGGCACGGGCTTGACAATGGGCCTGACCGGGGGATACGATGGAATCCTGCTGGATCTGATGCTTCCCGGCCTGGACGGCTTTGCCCTCTGCCGCAGGCTGCGCGAGGCCGTGGACACGCCGATCCTGATGGTGACCGCCCTGCAGGAGGACATCGACCTGATCCGCGGTCTGGGCCTGGGCGCGGACGACTACATCACCAAACCATTTTCCCCCGGCGTGCTGGTGGCCCGCCTGCGCGCCCACCTGGCCCGCTACGAGCAGCTCAAGCAGTCCGGAGGCCGCCCCCGGGCGCAGATCTGCCTGGGCGGGATCCGGCTGCTGACCGACGCCCGCCGGGTGTTTGTGGACGGGCGCGAGGTCACCCTGAAAAACAAGGAATACGAGCTTTTGCTGTTCCTGATGTCCAACCCGGACATCGTGTTCAGCAGAGACACGCTGTACGACCGCATCTGGGGCTACGACGCCATGGGCGACACCGTGACGGTGGCGGTGCACATCAACCGCCTGCGGGAAAAGATCGAGCGCGACCCTGCCCACCCCTGCCATATCCAGACGGTATGGGGCGCAGGGTACCGGTTCCGGCCGTAGATATCGCATCGGAAACCATACGCAAAAGCGGCCCGCCGGCAGGGGCGGCCGCAGAAGTTGTTTGGGAGGCATGAACATGGCCTGGCTTTTGTTCGCGGCGGGGTCCGCTTTTTATGCCGGCATCACAGCGGTGCTGGCCAAGATCGGCATCGAGAACGTCAACTCCAACCTGGCGACGGCGGTGCGCACCGTGGTGGTGCTGCTGTTTTCCTGGCTGATGGTCTTTGTGGCCGGCGCGCAGGACGGCCTAGCGCAGCTTACGCCGCAGACGCTGCTGTTTTTGGCCCTGTCCGGGTTTTGCACCGGGGCGTCCTGGCTGTGTTATTTCCGCGCTTTGCAGCTGGGCGATGTGAACAAGGTCGCGCCCATCGACAAATCCAGTACGGTGCTGACCATCCTGCTGGCTTTCCTGTTCCTGGGCGAAACGCCGTCGCTGCCGCAGCTGCTGGGCGTGGCGGGCATCGGCGCCGGCACGCTGCTGATGATCTCGCCTCGCCCCGACGCCGGGCAGGCGGGGCAGGCCGCCCCGTCCGGAGGGCGCAGCTGGCTGGTGTTCGCGCTGCTCTCGGCGCTGTTCGCCAGCCTGACTTCCATCTTTGGCAAGATCGGCGTGGAACAGGTGGATTCCAACCTGGGCACCGCCCTGCGCACCGTGGTGGTGCTGGTCATGGCCTGGGTGCTGGTGTTCGTGTCCGGGCAACAGCGGGGCATCCGGCATATCAGCCGCAAAAGCTGGGTGTTTCTGGTGCTGTCCGGCGTTACCACCGGGCTTTCCTGGCTGTGCTACTACCGCGCCTTGCAGGACGGCCCGGCCAGCGTGGTGGTGCCCATCGACAAGCTGAGCATCCTGGTCACCATCCTGTTCTCCCGCATCGTGCTGGGCGAGCGGCTGAGCCGCCGCGGCCTGGCGGGGCTTGCGCTGCTGGTGGCCGGCACCGCCGCCATGCTGCTGTGATCCGCCCCCCTGCCGCCGCGCGGCCTGTGATTTTTGTGCGTTTTGCCTCTTGACCGGTAGCCGCTACCGCAATGTATCCTGTAAGGGAAAGCCCGCCGCGCGTCTGCCTGCGGCGGGCGGACCCCACACCCATGCTTGCAATCAGGAGGCGTTATCCATGATCTTCTACTTTACCGGTACCGGCAACAGCCTGTACGCCGCCCGGCAGCTGGACCGGGACTGCCGCAGCATCCCCCAGCTGATGCGTTCCGGCGGGGCGCTGCAGTTTTCCGCCCCGCAGATCGGCGTCGCCGCGCCCATTTACGGCCACGAGATGCCCGCGATGGTCAAAGAGTTTTTGCGCAAAGCCCGGTTCGACACCGATTATTTTTACCTGGTGCTGACCTACGGCAACCGCCACGCCAACGCGGTGGAGCTGGCCGCGCAGTTCTGTGACGGCTGCGGCCTGCGGGTGGATTACATCAACCAGGTGCTGATGGTGGACAACTGGCTGCCCAGCTTTGACATGGACGAACAGCGCAAGATGGACAAGCATGTGGACGAGCAGCTGGCCGCCATCCGCGCCGATCTGGAAGCCGGCCGCCGCTGCCGCCCCCAGGTGACCGAGGCCGACCGCGCCGCCCACGGCGAGTTCCTGGCCAATATGAGCCGCATGCCCGCCGACGCCTGGCAGCACCTGCTGCGGGTGACCGACGGCTGCATCGGCTGCGGGATCTGCCAGCAGGTCTGCCCGTCCGGTTCCATCCGCGTGGTGGAGGGCCGGGCCGTCCACACGCCGGGCAACTGCCAGACCTGCCTGGCCTGCGCCCATGCCTGCCCGCAAAAGGCCATCGCCCTGACGGTGCCGGAAAAAAATCCCCAGGCCCGTTACCGCAACGAGCATGTCACCCTGCAGGAACTGATCCAGTCAAACGGCCCCGCCCGCGGCTGACCGCCGCGCCGCCGGGCAGCCAAAAGGCCCCGCGCGGCCGGAAGCACACTGCTTTCCGGCCGCGCGGGGCCTTGGTTTTGCGCGTTTTATGCCGCGCCGCTCAGAGCAGGCCGCGCAGCAGCGTTTCGGCAAATGCGCGTACGATCTCCCGCACCGAGAGCCGGACGCCTTCCACATGGGCCAGCTCCATCGCCCGCCGCTGCTTGTCGGTGGCCGCGGTATAGGGGTACACCCCGAACAGGAACGGGAAAAACGCGTACAAAAACCGCCGCCGGTCCGCTTCCGGCATTGCCGGGAACGCCTGTTCCAGGCAGCGGCACACCTGCCGCATTGAACGCCCGTAGGCCTCCTTAAAAGCCACCAGGTTTTCCAGCCGGCTGTTCGCCTCGATGTCGTACAGGTTCATCGCCATCAGTTTCAGCATGCAGACGCGCCGTTCCAGCGTGGCGGCCAGCGCGTCGGCAAAGGCGGCGTCCGCCGGCGTCCGGCTCTGCAGCGCTTCCAGGTCGGCGGTCCAGGCCTCGTACTCCCGCTGGAGCAGCGCCAGGAAAATTTCCTCCCGGGTCTGGAAGTAGTTGTAGATGGAGGTGCGGGTAAAGCTGGTTTTCTGCCCGATCTCTTTCAGCGTGATCTCCCGGAAGGGCATCGTCTCGTACAGCGCCGCGCAGGCGCTGACGATCTCTTCCCGCCGCGCGCTTGCCAGCGCCTCGGACCCTTTTGGCATGGTTTTTCCCACCTTTGCACGGTCCCGGGCGGCTTTGGGCTGCGCAGAAGCGCCGCCGGGACGGGATTACAGTTCGATCAGCTCATACTCGCGGCTGCCGTATCCCAGTTCGGCGGCCGCTTCGATGGTATGGATGCCGTTGCGGCTGTTGACGCGCTCCATAAAGTGTTCCCTGCCCGGGTCGTCCGAGCGCATCACCAGGTCGATGCAGGCCTGGTCGATGGCCACCGGGTCCAGCGAGGACAGGATGCCGATATCCTTCATGCAGGGGTCCTCGGCCACCGCGCAGCAGTCGCAGTCCACCGAAAGGTTCTTCATCACATTGATAAACGCGATCTTGCCCTTAAAATGCTCCACCACGCTGCCGGCCGCGTCGGCCATGGCCTCGGGGAACTGCTCCTTGCTGGCGTGCTGCTGCCAGGTCTCGTAGCGGTCGTCGGTCTTGCCGGCCGAGTGGATCAGCGCCTTGCCCGCGCGGGAAGCGCAGCCGATGGAAAGCTGCTTCAGCGCGCCGCCGTAGCCGCCCATCGGGTGCCCCTTAAAGTGGGCCAGGACCAGCATCGAATCATAATTTTCGATGTTCTTGCCCAGGTGGTTCTCTTTCAGGATCTTGCCGTTCGGGATGGGCCAGACCACGTCGGGTCCTTCGGCGTCCATGATGTCCACGGCAAAATACCTGGTCCAGCCGTGCTCCTCCATCAGCTTCCAGTGGCTGTCGGTGTTGTCGCGCACGCCGCCGCTGGCGTCGCCGTAGGCAGTGTTGCACTCGACGATGGTGCCCTGCACCTTGTCCACCATGGGTTTCCAGAACTCCGGATGCAGGAAATTCTGGTTGCCCTTCTCGCCGGAATGGACCTTCACGGCCACCTTGCCGGGCAGTTCGACGCCCAGGGCGCGGTACAGCGCAACGACCTTTTCAGGGGTGATCTCCCGGGTAAAATACACTTTCGATTTCATTGCAAGGACCTCCTGTCTGCAGCGATCGGTCTGGTTCTGACACGGTGTCAGCACTTACAGTATACTCCTGTTCTGACACGGTGTCAATCTGTTTTTGCCGGTGTCCGCCCCGGCCGGGCACCTTTTTCCCGCCGGCGTCATAGGCTGGTGCGGGAGGTGTTTTTTATGCCAAATGGTTCTTTGCAGATTTATACCACCACCGCCGGACAAAGCGCGCCGCTGGCCGGCGTGGTGGTCAGTATTTTTGACGAGGGCGGGACCCGCCTTGCCCGTGTGGTGACCGACGCGGAGGGCGCCGCGCCCGAGGTCGCCCTGGAAGCGCCCAGCCGTACGCTGAGCCTGGACGAGTCCAACACGACCCAGCGCCCCTACGCCGTGTACCAGCTGACCGCCGTGCTGGCCGGCTGGCAGCAGCGCAGCGTTGCCGGCATCCAGGTGTTCGACGGCCAGCAGACGGTGGCGCGGCTGGAATTTTTGCCCGCCGACGCGGCACTGGCCCGCGTGCAGCAGGAGCTGGTGGTCATCCCGGAGCATGCGCTGTTTGCGGGGGACGGGGGCAGCGGGCAGCCGCCGGCCGCCCTAGCGGACCCGCGGGTGCTGACCGAGGTGGTCCTGCCGCGGCGCATCACGGTGCACCTGGGCGCGCCGTCCTCCAGCGCCCGCAATGTGACGGTCCCCTTCCAGGATTATATCGCCAACGTCGCTTCCAGCGAGGTATACCCCACCTGGGAAGGATATCGCAACTCACAAAAAGCACGACGATCCATAAGCATTTCGCCGAGCATTCGACAATTATTTCCTTACCCCACAAAGAACCGCATCATGGATCCATACCGCGCAATCGTTCTGCCGCCGGGCCCGCTTTCCCAAAAGTGTCGGACCCGGCGGTATTGTCTTGTTCTGTCTCCTCCCATCTCATTTTGAAGGAGGCACTTTGTATGATTCCATCAGCAGCCAAACAACTTGTCCGTTTCCCGTACTGCCGAATCTATCGCCGGTTTCTCAACAGAATTGTTGAAAACTCTGCCGTTCGCAAGCAGGGGCAAGCTCTGCTGTTCCGCTATGCGCTTCTGTTCTCCCTGGCAAACTTCCGGCCATCACTGCGCACCGTAAGCGGCGTTCGCCATGCCGTGCAGCCCGGCGAGTGGGTGGCGACATACCGCGAGCTGTGCGAACGTCTCCACCTGCGCACCCACAGACAGGTCCGCGCCGTACTGCGCCAGTTGGCGGACCTGCACCTCATCGAAGTTTGGGAGGACACCCAAGGCAAACTTGTCCGTTTCAAAATCTGCTGCTGGCAGAGAACCAACACCACGCTTTCCTACTCAGCCCCGTGCCCCAAGGACACGGGGTTCTTTTTCTTTCCTGTTGCGCAGATCCCGGATCTCATAGGCGCCGGTCGCTGCTCCGAGGCGGATATGCTGCTGGATCTTTGGCTGCATACCGTATTCCAGGATGCAAGCGTGCTCGGCTCAGCGGTCAGCCCGGTGGTCTATTACCACAATGAAAGCGGCTTACCACTGGTCAGCTGCGCCGTGTTGGCCAAACGTTGGGGCGTGTCCAAGGCAACGGTACACCGCGTTCTCAAAAAGTTCGAGCAGCTTTCGCTGGTGGCGGTTCATCGCTACCCCGGCAAACGCGGCTCAGTGATCGTGATGCAGGGGTATCTCTCCACCATGTTCAGCGTGGAGGACATCTGCCCCACCCGGCAGGCTTTGGCCGCTGAGATGGCACGCCCTGCGCAGAAGGATACCGAATGCCCGGTCGAGTCCGCTGCCGTGGGCACCGGGAAAAGCACAACGTTTCACTGGCCCGCAGATGCCGTTTCAAAACCGGACATTCGGCTGATCCTGGCAAACCTGCGAAATGCGCTGTACGCCAGCGGTTTCCGCTGTTCCGCCTGTCCGCATGCCTTGTATAGATTATCAAACTTGTCCGGCTGCCAGGAAGGAGTTCACCCGTATGACCTTGCCCTTGTCTGCGGGAGCGGAGGGCCGGCTTATCACTTCAGCCTAAAGCTGGAACCGGCGATCCAATACGATGGTGTCGAAGTGGAGGTGATCTGAATGGCACGCACAGCAAAAAAGGCGCCGGAAGAGCACCCGTTCTATCACGACACCTGGAAATTGCTCAAAAATTATCGGGACGTTGCCTGGAACCTGGAAATCGCCGATCTTGACCTGCAGGCGGAGGTGCGCGCCGAGTACGGCACCGCCGAAGGCGGCAGTCTGGCCGCTTTGACCGAGGCCGGAGCTGACCTGCACGGGACCCGCATCGAGTCCTTTGCGCGGTCGCTGGAGCGCAGCCGCCGGATGATGCAGCTGCTTGACACCGCGATCCAGCTCATGCGCAGGCGGCACAAGAAGGGCGAGCTGTACTACTGGGTGCTGTACTACACCTACCTGTCCCCGCAGGCGTATGGCAGCTACCATGAGATATTGCACGCGCTGGAAGCGCATTTCCCGCCCATGTCCCGCCGCACCTACTACACCCACCGAGAGGACGCTATCCAAACGCTGAGCAGCGTGCTGTGGGGGTATACCTCGCGGGAGTGCGCGGAGGTGCTGGAAAGGCTGGGGTTGTGAACCTAAAAAATCCCGTATGACAGCGCAAAAAAGCCTTCATACAGGATTTTGTATAGGGAAGAACGGATCACTGCCGAAGCAGCCAGTCCAACACATAAGTCTGCCGGATGCCATTGTGGGAAACCGGCGGGTCGTTGTCCATCGTCAGTAAAGTTTTGGGGTTGTGATCGGAAATCGAATCCAGCGGTGCCAGCTCACGCTGCAGCGTCTGTTCATCTCTCACAGACCAGGATACCTGGTAGTATTCTATGTTTCCGGCATAATCCTGGGTAACAAAGTCCACCTCACCGGAGCCGGATTTTCCAACATAGACCTGGCACCCCCGGCGCAGCAGTTCCAGGTAGACGACGTTTTCCAGAATATGCCCCTGATCCACATTTCTCGTTCCCAGCAGATAATACCGCAGGCCAACATCCGCCAGATAGTATTTGTCCAGCAGCCGCAGATACTCCTTGCCCTTAACATCGTACCGGCCGACCCGATACATGAGCAGGCTGTCGGTCAGCCCCTCCAGATAGTTTTCAACAGTATGGTTGGAGATTTTTCGGCCAGCGCTGGTCATGGCATCGGCGATTTTTTTCGCCGAACAGAGGTTGCCGATGTTATCAAACATAAACCGTATCACGCTCTTCAGCATGCCCGGGTCCTGGATGCTTTTTCGCTCTACAATGTCGTTGAGGACGACCGTGTTAAACAGGCCATCCAGGTATTCATGGATGTTCCGCCGGTTGTTGAGTTGCACCGTGTAGGGAAACGAACTGTTGTAGACATAGTTCCGATACAATCCCTCGAGGTTAGTCTGTTTGGGGAAGGCGCTGACATACTCGGCAAAGGACAGCGGAAGCATTTTCAGTTCCACAAACCGCCCGGAGAGAAGAGTCGCCAGTTCGCCGGACATAAAGTAGGCGTTGGAGCCGGTGATGTAGACATCGGCATTCTTTTGGACAAATAGGCTGTCCACCGCCTTTTCGTACTTTTCCACATGCTGGATCTCATCCAGGAAGATGTAATTCATTTTGTCCGGCACCATTCTGGCTTTCACATAGTCATAGAGTACCCGATAGTTGTGCAGGTCTTCAAACGCCACATCTTCCAGATTGATGGCTATGATCTGCGCATCCGAAACGCCGTCCTGTTTGAGAAAGTCGCGGTACAGGTCAAACAAGGTGGATTTCCCGCACCGGCGGATGCCTGTCACCACCTTGATGACCTGCTTTTCCCGCCATTCCTGCAAAAAGCGAAGGTATTCCGGCCGTTGGATCAGCATAAGCGCGCCCCTTCCTATCTACTTAATGGAATTATTCTACCACTTATTTTTTGTTTTAACAATAGTTGGAATTCAAATTCCACAATATGACAGCTTCAGCTTGTGTTTGCGATTAAACGGAATCTTTGGCCAAATTCTTACAGATACAGCCTAACGATCACGGCTTTTGGTAGCTGCACATATCGGTGGATTTATCGGAAACGCCTTTTCTGATTTTGCAGGAGGAACAAAGCGGCGCGGCAGGCTGTGCCTTTCCACCAGCCTGTCGCGCCGCTTTATGTCCCATGCAGTGCACCAATGCGCTGCTTTTCTCATTCTGGTATATAGCTTTGCAGCATTGCCAACGCATAGCCGAAGGCTTCTTCCCGGGTGGATATATGGTTCGGTGGGCACCAGGCGCAACACTGCTGTTCGGTGACTTGTACCGGCACGAAGCCATGCGCAGCCGCGTATTGCTGCAGCTCGCGGGTACACTGCTCCGCACAGCCCCGGGCTGTTTCTCCCAGCGCCTGAGCGTCCAGGTAGACGATGGCCGTGAATCCGTCCCCGTCCCGCTCAATCGTGACGAGGGAGTTGCCTTTGCCATTCCAGCAGAAAAGCGTGTTGCCTGCCGAATCTGCCACTATCTGGCGGTCGTATTCTTGGTCGGTGATCTGCCGGGTACTGCAGACAGCCGCCTCGAATTGGGCGCACAAGTCACTGTATTCCTGCTCAGTGATCCAATGCTTGGCAGCGGCCTGTTTGAGATCCTCCAAACGGTCATACTGCCAGGACGGTGGGATCTGCCCCTCCCTGGCCATCTCAATTTCTGTCCGTACATCTTCCAGCAGACTCTCCCGCATGGCTTGGCGCACAGAATCGTTCATTCTAAAATCAACACCTATCGCGTAGTTTCCACACTGGCGGTGGAATCATTATACCACGTCACGGCAGATAATCAAAGTGCCGGGTGTGGTGTTCTCTATAAGGGTACCCGATTCCGCATGGGATTGCAAGCGAAAGGGCAGGTATGAAAGCTGTTCACGCCTGCCCCGCTTATGGTATGGGAGATTGCTCTTATTCTGAAGCCAACTGCGGCAGTTCCTCCAAAATCCGATCCAAGATGTTGAGCACCGCCGTCCGCCTGCGCGGCGTCAGGCCAGACAATCGGCTGCTGATCTCAGAGTCTACCAGATAGTCTGCCCGGTTTACTTCATCTTTCAGCAGCTCATCGGCCGAAATGTCCAACACGTTGACCAAGTGGATAAAGGTCCCCATGCTGGGCAGTTTTTTGCCGCGCTCCACGTCGCCGAGATAATTGGGGGAGAGCCCAATTTGTTCAGCCAGCTTTTCGATCGTCAGCCCCTTGTCTTTTCGATACTTGCGCAGGCGAAGTCCAAACACTTCCTTGTCCATTGATCGTCCTCCTGCTTGTGTTGATTCTATGCCATCAGTATAGCTTTTAGCTTCAGCAAGAAGAACAAGTCAATTGTGTTTTATGAACGCTATATGTGTTGAATGTTGCTGCCTGTTTTACCCTTCTGGTTCGCCCCTCACTTCACGGCTGACGGAAGCCTTCACCCCCTCGCCGTTCAGCAAAGCGGTTTCCGCACGGACGAACTGCTCACCAAAACGGCGGGCGGCCCGGCGGCTGACCGGCAGGAACGGCAGCAACATATCGAACGCATGGAACAATCCCGGGTAAACATCCAGTTCGGCCTGCACACCGGCGGCTTTCAGGTTGTCGATGTAGCGGACGGTCTCGGCATAGAAGGGTTCGGCCGTGCTAACAAAGGTGTAGGCTGGTGGCAAACCGGTATAGTCCCGGCGCCGCGCCGGGGCCGCATAACAAGGTACGGTCTGCCCGTGCAGCCCACGTAGGTATTTGGCCCAGGCGGCATGGTTGCGGCGGGTATTCCAGACCGGCGCGTGGTTGTCGCGGGAGGTCTCGGTATCCCGGTCGTCGATCATCGGATACAGCGGCATTTGAAAGTCGATGTGGACCCCGCCGATGTCTTTTTCGTACAGGCAGAGCGCCGCGGCCAGACCACCGCCAGCGCTCTCGCCACCAACCATGAGCCGGTCGGCCCGGATGCCAAGCCCCCGGGCGTGATCGCGCATAAAGCGCAGGGCGGCGTGGCAGTCGGTTAGGGCCGCCGGGTAGAGCGCCCGCCCGGCCAGCCGGTAGGCGGGCGATACAACGACCGCGCCATACCGGGCCACGAGATCTCGCGCCCGCGTAAAGTGTACCATCTCCGGCATTCCCATTACATACCCGCCGCCGTGCAGCCAGAGCACCCCGATGCGCGGGCGGTCGGCTGCCGCATCCGCAGGGCGCAATACCAGCAGCTTCATCCGCCGCCCCTGCACCGGGATGTGCAGCGTGATCGTTTTGTAGTGCATACTTGCCTCCAAACGGACCAATGTTTCCAACTTCGGGTCCCGCTGGCCGGTCTCCCGATCGGAAATCGTGTGAAAGAACTTACTTCGGTGCCTCCCCCAGCATCCACTTCAGAACATTCTTTTTCTCGATGCCATCGTAGTTCATCTCTCCAAAAGCCTCGTCCAGGGTCAGCAGATATTTGGGGTGGTTATCCCGGATCTGGCGCAGTGGCGCCAGTTCCCGTGCCAATACCTGTTCATCCAGCGTGGTCTGTGCCACTTGATAGTAAGCCGGCAAGCCGTCTTGAACGGCGACAAAGTCCACCTTACCGTCGGTACCGTATTGCCCCACATAGACTTCGGGATAACGACGTTTCAGCTCAAGGTATACGACGTTTTCCAAGATATGCCCAACATCACTGTCGCAGCTGCGCACCAGTAGACTGCGCAAGGCCACATCGCAGAGGTAGTATTTGCTCATGGAAGCCAGCAACTTTTTGCCTTTGATGTTGTAGCGGCGTGCCTCGTAGAACAGCAGGCTATCGGTCAGGCCGCGCAAGTAGCGGTCCACCGTTTTGGGGTCGATCTTGCGCCCCTGGGAGGTCATCGCGTTGGCGATCGTAGAGGGGGAGCTCCTGCTGCCAATGTTGTGCATGACAAAGCGGGTAATCGCTTCCAGCATATTGACGTCTGCCACCTTCAAACGCCTGACGATGTCATTGAGCAGAATGGTATTGTAGATGCTGTACATATACTCGCGGGCTTCCTGTTCCCCATAGCCGTATCGCAAAACATACGGGAAGGAACCAACGCGGAGATATCGCTCAAACTTCTCATTCAACGACAGGCTGTTTTCTTCCAAGCCGGTGCAGAACTCGCGGAAGGAAAGCGGCATCATGGACAGCTCTACGTAACGGCCGGTCAGCAGCGTGGCCAACTCCCCAGACAGAAAATACCCATTGGAACCGGTGAGATAAAGGTCGCAATTCTCCTGCAAGAAAAGGCTGTCCACTGCCTTTTGGTAGTCCGCCACGTGCTGAATCTCATCCAGAAAGATGTAGTTCATCCGATCAGATAGCAAGTGTTGCTTCACATACCGATACAGTGCCTTGTAGTCTGTCAGCTCCTCAAATTCGAGATCTTCAAAATTGATCGCGATGATCTGTTCCGGCGCGACGCCCTGCGCCCGCAGGTAGTCTTGGTACATGGCGAACAGCGTGGATTTGCCGCAGCGCCGTACACCGGTCACCACCTTGATGATCTGTTGGTCTTTCCATTTGATGAGCCAGTTCAAGTAATCCTGGCGTTCCAGTTGTCTCATGGTCCACCTCCGTATATTTCTAATTTGATTATACTCCGGATTTCAAATAATATCAATCGAAAAACGGAATGCAATCCGATTTGGATGTGCCTCCTGATGCGCTATGGAATTCGCTCTGTGATTTTATAAGACGGCTTCGGCAAGTCGGCGATGCGTTGAACGCTCATTTATGCGACGATTGGCGTACTACATCCGTATTGCAAAGCATCGTACAGAAACGGCACAGAATCTGTACAGCCTCTGTTCTTTTTCCTGCAATCCCTCCATGCTATAATGATAACGGCTTAAAAAGCAAGCAAAGCCACAAAGGCGTCCCTTCGGTCAACCGACCGAGGGGGCGCCTTTTGTTATGCCATTTTGCAATTTGCATTCAAAAAGGAGGAATCCATGCACTTGCCCAAATTTTCCAAACCGCCTGCGCGCGGGCTCATGCGCCTGGCCGACCAGGTATCGTTCAGCCTGCTCGTGGTGGGTACGACCATGTTGCCCGCCAGCGCGGCATCCGGCACGACCGTCTGGGCCAAGGCGTCCGAGATCATGCAGGACGTCTACACCCAGATCGTCTCCATCTCTACGATCACGGCGGTGGTCTGTGCCTCGGTCGCGCTGCTGCTCATGAACTTTTCCAAAAACGGCCGCACGGTGGACGACAGCCGCGCCTGGCTCAAACGCATCGTCATCACCTGGGCCATCCTCAACGGGCTGGGGTTCATCATGGCGTACATCACGCCGTTTTTCAGCGGCGGCACCTGGACGCCCGGCACGCCGTAACGGAGGCCGCGCATGGGAATCTTAGACGGCATCGTCGAGTGGCTGGCCACCCAGATCATGAACCTGCTGGATCTGCTCTCGACCTCGGTGCTGGGGGCGCTGGGCTGCGACATGAATACCTTCAAGCGGTACTTCCCGGCGGCCGAGACCATGTACGAGATCTTCGTCTGGATCGGCGTGGGGCTGCTGCTCTTGAACCTGGTCTGGTGCCTGTTCAAAAACTACGCGGCCGGGCTGGATGTGGAGACCGAGGACCCGGTCAAATTGCTTTTACGCAGCGGTGTGTTTCTGCTCTGCATCTGGTACGCCGACGACATCGTCAACCTGGCACTATCCATCGGTGGCACACCCTACAACTGGATTCTGGACAGCGCGCTGCCCGCCGTGCAATTCGGCAATTTCAACAGTACGCTGCTGGTCATCATCGGCGTTATCGCCAACGGATCGGTGGCGCTCATCGCCCTGATCCTACTCATCATCCTGGCCTATAACTATCTCAAACTGCTGTTGGAAGCCGCTGAACGGTACATCACGCTGGGCATCCTCGTGTTTACAGCGCCGGTGGCGTTTGCGCTGGGGGCTTCGCGCAGCACCTCGAACATCTTCAAAAGCTGGTGCCGGGTGTTTGCCAGCCAGTTGTTTCTGCTCGTTATGAATGCCTGGTGCCTCAAACTGTTCACCAACATGGTGGCGGAGTTCCTGGCAAACCCGCTGGCCCTGTAAGGAGGCGTTATGCACAAAGTACATTTACGAAAGTTGGTCATTGTGCTGCCCTGTATGGCGGCCATGGCAGCCCTCTGGGCCCTACCGGCGCTGGCCGTATCCGAATCGGATGTGGAATCCGCCTTGGCCAGCCAGGGCAAGGGGGTTGTGAGCGGCAACCTGTTTGTCTGGTTCCTCTGTTCCATTGCTTTCTTAAAGGTCAGCACCAAGCTCGACAGCATCCTGCAAGCGATGGGTCTCGGTGTGGGGCGGTCGCCTGGCTCTATCCTGGCCGAAGCCTTCATGGCCCTGCGCGGGATGCAGGCGGGCAAAGCTGCCCTGTCGGGCAAGATGCCGGGAGCCGGCGGCCACAGCGCGGCGGCCGGCACAGCTTCCGCCTTTTCCGGCGGGCTGGCCGGGATGGTCAGCTCCAAGCTGAAGACCGACACCGCCGCTTCCATGAGCGGTTCGGGTGGCGGCGTCACTTCCGGTATCGGCGCCTCCTTCTATAAAAGCACGCTCGGCCAAGACAACGGCTTTGCCAGCCGGGTCATCGGTTCGGTAGCCACCGGGCAGACGCCCGGCGCCATCCACGGCGCGGCGGCTGAGGAAGCCATGCAGGGGTATTTTGCCGGGACGCCTGACCCAACTCCTCCGGCCTCCACACAAGGCGGAGCAGATGCCGCTAACGCAGATTTCCCTGCAGACGGCCTTGGTGCCATCCCAACTTCGGCGGACGGTGCTGTTCTGGATGATGCCGGTGCGGACATTCCCACCGACGCGCCCATCCCCACCAGCCCGCTGGCGCTGGAAGGCGACACTGCTGTGCCGGTCTCGCCAGGCTATGAGGCCGAGATCGCTCAAACCGCAGGCAGGACAGACGTCAGTTATACCGCCAGCGTGGGCAGTGGACCAGCCGTTTCCGGTGGGGCAGCGTCTTCGTCCACCATCCCCACCTCGCCCAGCCTGCAGCAGACCGCCCTGCAACGGGTGCTGACCGGCCAGATGGGCAACCGTACCACCGATGTGGAGATCGGCGGCGGCAAGATCACCGGGCGGGAGATCATCCCGGGCCGCGGGCAGATCCAATTCGCCATGTACAACGCCAAGCAGTTTGAGCGGCCCAGCGGGCATTACACCGTGCAGACCTCCCGCGACGGCGAACAGTGGTACAAGGTCTACGCCACCTCGGCTGTGGAGCGCACCCCCACCGCCAAAGACGAGCGCGGCCATTACCAGTACGAGGAGCGCAAGGTCGCGGTGCTGCCCAAAGCCCCCGCCAGGAGGCAGAACCGTGGTGGATGACCGCAGAGACAGCCTGGACCAGCTGACCGACGCCGCTCGTGCCGCCAGCAAGGTTGCCAAGATCGTGCAGGCCGCCCAGGCGGGCGGTGCGGCAGGCGCAGCGGCCCAGACCGTCAAGGAATACCACAAACAGGCCGCCATGGTCATTGTGGTGGTGCTGCTTTTGCCGGTGCTGCTGATTTTATCGCTGCCCGCCGTAGTCTTTGGCAGCCTGCTGGCGCCCAGCGACAACGTGCTGACTGATGAGATGGAAATCGCCGAGAACGTCATCACCATCAAAAACAGCATCGGTACGGTGCTGCAAACCGCGTATGAAGATGTCCTCGCCGAAATTGATGCCGACAGCAAAGGCCGGTATTCCACCGAGGTCATCGACCCGGTGGGCGGGCAGGTCAGCTTCAATGCGCTGCAAATTCTGTCCATGTACTGCGCCCACATGGGGGCCACCGATTACGAATCCATCAACATCGACGACCTGGCTGAACAGGTCAAGGCCCACCAGGACGAGTATTACAGCTACACCGCTGAAACCGAAACCAAGATCGAGATGGTAGACCAGATCGTGAACGGCATCCCAACTCAGGTGCCTGAACCCCACGATTACACCACCTACACCATCTCCTATGCAGGTGACAGCTATTTTGCCGAAACGGTCTGGCAACTGGATGAAAAAGAGAAATCCTTTGCCAGCGACTATGCCCAAAATCTGACGCTGTACTTGCAGGAAATCGAGGAGCGGGAAGGCATCTCGATCCTCGAACAGATCAACGATCTGACTGCCGACAGTACCGTGCCGGTGGCTGAAGGCGATTTCGGCAACCCATTCAACGATCCTGGCTGGCGTTCCCATATTACTTCACGCTTTGGCAAACGCGCCGACGTCGGCCTACCCGGTAAGGACACCACCAACCACAACGGCCTTGATATTGCCTATGGATATGGCACCCCGATTTTGGCCGTGCAGAGCGGTACCGTCATCACGGCCACTACCTCGCCCAGCTACGGCAATTATGTGGTCATCGACCACGGCGGCGGTATCTGCACGCTGTATGCCCATTGCAGCCGCCTTCTTGTCAGTGTCGGCCAGACGGTGAGCAAATACGACACGATCGCTGAGGTTGGGTCCACCGGGGACTCCACCGGCAACCACCTGCACATCTGCTTCATCGTGAACGGGCAGTACACCGACCCGGAGCCATATCTGCATTAACATAGATCAATTCATATAGGAAGGGGGAATGCCTTTGGCGGACCGTGAGCGGCGGGATGTCTACTTCATCCCGCAGAATTTCATCGACACCGGCTCACTCTTCGGCGGCAGCATCCGGCTGCGCAATGCCGTGGAGGCCGCCGTTCTGGCCGCCGGCACCGGCATCCCGCTGATGTACCTGCCGCTACCCTTCAACTGGAGGTTGATCTTGGTCATTGTCGTCTCGCTGCCGCTGGCGATCTTCGCCGTCGTGGGCATCGAGGGCGACAGCCTGACCGAGTTCCTGGCCCACTGGTTCCGCTTTTTGCGGCGTCGGCGCATCGTCACCCCAACCATGGAGGGAAACCTCGAAGCCAACAAGCGGCGGCACCTGCGGTTTATCAATCGAAAGCGTTACCACATCGTCTACTATGAGGATGAGACCCGGCTGCCCAAGGGCGCCAAAATCGTGCGCAAGCGCAGCACCACACCCGGCAGACTGGCCCGCAGCCAGACCCTCTACGATCTGCTGCCGATTGCCAAGATCGAGAACGGCATTGTCGTCACCACCGACAGCCGGTATATCAAAATTCTCGAAGTCGAACCCATCAACTTCATGCTGCGGTCAGCACGGGAGCAACGCAACGTCATCCAGTCCTTCGCCAGTATGCTCAAGATCGCGCCGGTCAAACTCCAAATCAAGTCGGTGGCGCAGAAGGCCGCCGTCAACGCCTACCTCGCCAAGCTGCGGGAGGATGAGGCCAACGAGAAAGATCCGGCCGTCATTCCGCACCATGAGGATTACATCCGCTTTGTCTCCCGTCTCGGCTCCCGGGACGCCGTCAGCCGCCGTTTTTTCGTCATCTTTCAGTATGAGAACGCCACCAACGAGCGCAACGTGCCCAATGCCGAGATCGTCTCGATGCTGGAGACCACCGCCCGCAATTTTCGCACCTACCTGGGCCAGTGCGGCAACAACATCGTGGAGCATGACAACGAAGACAAGTTCGTCACCGAAGTGTTCTACGACCTGCTCAATCGCCGTTCCGCCGTGCGGCATCCTCTGCCCGACCGCATCCAGGATGTGCTGGCGAGCTTTCTCGCTGAGGAAGACGCTACGGCGCTCGACGACATCCCGGCCAACGCCTTTGTGATCCCGCCCGCGGTGGACTTCAAACACGGCAAGTACATCTGTATGGACGGCCTCTGCCATGCCTACCTGATGATCCCCACCGATGGCTACCGCCCGCAGGTGACAGCCGGGTGGCTGAACCTGCTGGTCAACGCGGGCGAGGGCATCGACGTAGATTTGTTTCTCGATCGCCAGCCCAAGGAGCGCATGATCCAGAAGATTGGCCAGCAGATTCGCCTCAACCGCAGCCGCATCAAGGAGACCAGCGACACCAACACCGACTTCGACGACCTGGCCGGAGCCATTCGTTCGGGGTACTTTCTCAAGGACGGCCTGGCCAACGGGGAGGATTTCTACTACACCGCCATCCTCGTGACGGTGACGGCAGCCAACCCCAAAGACCTGCAATGGCGGGTGGGTGAGCTGCGCAAGCTCTGCATCTCGCAGGACATGGATCTGCAGCTCTGCCGGTTCCGGCAGGAGGCCGCCTTTCTCTCGGCGCTGCCGCTGTGCCAGATCGACCCGCGGCTCTTCAAAAAATACCGCCGCAATATGCTCACCTTCGGCGTGGCTTCCTGCTACCCACTGGTCAGTTACGAGCTGTGCGACCGAAACGGCGTGCTGCTGGGTGTCAACCAATACAACAACTCACTGGTCAGTTTGAACAACTTCGACACCCGCATCTACAAAAACGGCGGCATCGCCCTCATGGGAACCTCCGGCGCGGGCAAGACCTTTACGACTCAGCTCATCACCCACCGGTTTCGTCTGAGCGGGGTGCCGGTGTACATCATCGCACCGCTGAAAGGGCATGAATTTTACCGGATGTGCAAATCGGTCAACGGCACCTTCATCCGCCTTGGCCCCGGCAGCCCCGACACCATCAACTTCATGGAAATTCGCAAACAGGACACCCGCAGTCGGGAAGTGTTGGACGGTGCGGCCCTGCAGCGGTCCATCCTGGCCGCGCAGATCCAGACACTGCACGTTTTGTTCTCGCTCCGCCTGCGCGACATGACCAATGAGGAAGCGCAGATTTTGGACGAAGCTCTCATCGAGACCTACGCGTGCAAGGGCATCACCCACGACAATGACAGCCTGCTCGACCCCCAAGACCCCAGCCGGTACCGGGAAATGCCGCTGCCCGGCGACCTGTACGCCGTGCTGCGCGAGAAACCGGAGGCCCACCGGCTGGCCAACGCCCTCTCGGTGTTTGTGACCGGCTCGGCCTCCAACTTCAACCGGCCGACCAATGTGGATTTAGATAACCCCTACACGGTGCTGGACATCAGCGACCTGACCGGGGATATGCTGGTGGTCGGCACCTTCATTGCCTTCAACTTTGCCTTGTCGAAGGTCAAGGAGGACATCACCAAACCGAAACTGCTGGTGGTGGATGAAGCCTGGCAGATCATCGGCGCGTCGTCCAACTCGCTGGCCGCCAACTACATTTTCGAGGCCGTCAAGACCATCCGCGGGTACGGCGGCGCACCGCTGATCGCCACCCAGGACATCTCTGACTTCTTTGCCCTGGAGGACGGCAAGTACGGCCGCGGCATCCTCAACAACTGCAAGATCAAGATCATCCTGAACCTGGAAGAGGACGAGGCCCAGCTTGTACAGAGGGTGCTGAAGCTGACCGACGCTGAGATCGACCTCATCACCCGGTTTGAGCGCGGCAACGCCCTGATCTCCACCAACTCCAACCATGTGACCGTCGCCATCCGATGTAGCCAGATGGAGCAGGAACTCATCACCACCGACCGTGAGGAGCTGCGCCGGATCGTCGAACGGGAACTGAATAAACAATCTGAACGCAAGGAGGACACACTATGACCAAACGGATCGCCACTTTGCTTGTCTCAGCCGCCTTGGCGGTGGGGTGCTGCCTGCCGGCGCTGGCTGACGAGGCCATCCCGACGCCAGCACCGGGGCCGACATCGGAAGCTACAAGCAGCACAGCAGATAATACAGGCGGAACAGTCGCCGGAAATAATACAAGTGGTATTATTCCGGACAAATCAGCCCCACTGTATTATCCCTACGAAATCGACACGGTCCCCGACGGACGCCAGACGCTCATCGTCATGCGCTACCGCGTGCCGGAGGGCACCACCGCCGATGCACTGGAACTGGACGGCCTGACCCGCATGGGCGAGCCTTATACCCTCTGGGCAGTCACCGAGACGCCGGAAGGTGCCACCATCGAGGAAAAGGAAGCCGAGCAAACTTTTGATGTCTCGGTGTACAGCAACATCCCCGAGGAAGCCCGCAGCGAACTGCGGGAGACCATTGACTACAGCGATGAGGACGGCTTTGCCGGTACGCTGACGCTGGCCGACCTGACCGTGAGCGAGACTGCCCAGGAGGACGGTACCTACATCGCCACGACCCGCTATACCGGCACGGTCAGCCGCAGCCTGGCCGGGGATGTCTGCTATGAACTGTACTATGCGCCGGTCAACGCCCCCGCCGAGCCGGAGCCGGTGCGGGAAATTCCCACCGATGTGCTACTGCTCATCATGCTCGTCAGCCTGGCCATGTTCATCTTCACCTGTATGCTGATGATCCTGCGTCGTCCCGTCGAGCCGAAGGCACGGCACAGCGCAGAACCCAAACCCAAAGCGGCACCGCCCGTCCCGCCGAAGAAACAGAAGATCTATGTGCCCGCCAACGATATCGTGGTGGGCGGAAAGGGGGACGACGATGAGAACCTGGTCTAAGATCATGGCCGTCCTGGCGCTGGCGGGCAGTCCGCTGTTGGTGCGGCAGTTGCTGCGCTGGTACGATAACCGGCACGCGCTAGCTTTGCGCAAAGAAGTGTATCACAAACGATGACAAGGAGGTTTTTACCATGACCGCACAATGTCTCTATCAATCCAACACCGCCGACCTGGCCGGGATGGGCCGCCAGCGCAAAGCCTGCCTGCGGGCCGTGCGCAAGCTGCAATGGCGCCTGACCGGGGAATTGACCTCCGACACACCGCCCACCATGCCGCTGCTGATGCGCCCCGCCGTCAAGCAGATCATCGCCAGCGCCGAGCGCGAAGAGTTCAACACCCTGCTGATCGGCGACCCGGCCGATCTGCTGTGCGAGCCGCAGGAACTGGAAGCGCTGCTCTCGGTGCTCAATGCCCACGACATCCATGTGTTTGGCTGCCAGCGCGGCCGCTGGGTGGAGCAGAACGGACGGCATTTTTCTCCGCTGCCGTCCCTGTCATGGGCTGAGGACGACATCCTGCTGCCCCGCGAGGGGGTGATCTCGTGAAGCACTTCTTTCGCAAGTATGGCCTCTGGCTTGCCGCGCTGGCGATTGCGGCGGCCGGTGTGGCAGCCGTGCTGCTCTGGCCGCAGGGTATCGCCGGAAATATGGTGGCCGCTTCCACCGCCGAGACCGCGGCTGTCCCGCTGCCTGTGACCACCGCCGCGCCGGACGAACGCCTGGCAGACGCTCACACCACCAACCCGGATTCGGTCGCCTGGCTGACGGTCCCCGGCACTAACATCGACGCCCCGGTGCAGCAGTCGGACGACAACGACTACTACCTGCGCCGCAATGCCGCCGGCGAATATGACGAGCACGGCTCGATCTACGCCGATTATGACTGCGACCTCGCCACGACGGCCACGCTGCCGCGCAACCTCGTCATCTACGGGCACACCTTTGATGAAGATTTGGAAAACAGTTTTGGCCAGCTGCACAACTACCGTGTCTATGAATTCGGCGAGGAACACCCGTACATCTACCTGTCGCTCTCGGATGCCATGTTGACCTACCAGATCTTCAGCACCGGCGTGGCACGGGCCGACACCGACTACGACTGCATCGCCACACACCCGACCGGCAGCGAGTTCCGCACGATTTTGGCCAAAGCCTTTGAGCGCTGCGCCTTTGATTATGGGGTGACGGCCAGCACCGATGACCATATTCTCACCCTTTCCACCTGCACCGATGATCCCGCCGTGCGGTATCTGGTCGTGGCAAAGCTCGTGAACCATGTGGAGGTTGAATGACGTTTTATGAAGAAGTACAGCATTACATTTGGATTTTCCATCACCATCGGGCGCAAGGACTGTCACGAGGCCCGCCCGGCCAACGCTGCCGAGCAGAAGCCCACCGACACCCCGCACAAACCGGTTCTGCCGGAACCCGTTGAGCCGTTTGAGCTGGACGATAGCTGGGTCACGCCGCCCGAGATCAAGGCGATTTTTGATAAGCGCCAGGCCGAGGCCGCCAAGACGGCCACTTGATGAAATTGGAGGTAATTATGAAGCAGAAACCCATGCGCCGCATACTGGCCGGACTGCTGGCCGGTATGCTGTGCCTTTCGATGGCGCCGGGTGCCGCCTTTGCCGACGACTCGCCCGGTGCTGACACACAAGCCCCGGAGGCGGTGAGCGCCGAGGCCACACCGGAGACTGCCACACCCGAAACGGCGTTGCTTGGCCCTGAAGCTCAGGCTTTTGTGGATGCCGTCAACGCACTGGACCGGCAGTCTATTTTGGCTGCTGTGCGGCAGTGGGCCATCGCCAGCGCCGCCTGGCAGGCTGACCCGGACAACGCCGAGCTGGAAGCCGCGCTGAATGAGGCCATTACCGCTTCGGATGAAGCGGCCGCGCCGGTGTATGCGGCCGAAGATCTGTACTACGCCATCCCCGAAGAAGAACAGCAGGGCGACGAAGTGCAGGCCGCCTACACGGCCTTGGCCGCACTGGTCGCTTCGATGCAGCTGGCGATGGAACAGCCTGAGCTGCCCGAGGACACCGGCGCACCGCCCGATGACGATGAAATGTACGATGTCCTCTATGGCGACCTGCCCGATGCGCCCACCGGCAACTACATGGGCCGCTATGGACTGCCGGTGGCCACCGGCGATACGAGAATCTCCATCTCGGAATGGGTCACCGACCTGTACGATGGGGTGGACGCCCACATCGACGCCGCGGCGCTCCATGCGGACGGTGAGATCGTCACCGTCGAGCGAATGCCTGGCGAGGATTACGCCATCGTCCCCATCATGGTACAAGTGGAGTACCCTGCCAACGGCAGCTCGTCTGAAATCATTCTGCCGGACACCGTAACGCTGCTGGACTACGAGGGCAACGCGGCCGATGCCGAGGAAGCCGCAGATATCCTGCACGCCACCTACATGGATACCTCTGCAGCAGCGCATGGCATCTATGTACAGGCTGCACAGGATTTCGCTGCCGAATTTGTGTATACCGCCCCGGACGGGACGGAGCTGCGCAAGAGCCTGGAAGTCAAAGTGAGCGACGGCGACACTACGATTCCCATCGCTGCGGCAAAGAGCGGCATCAGCACCTATGCAGCCGAGCCCACGCCCCCGTTTACGACCGGCAAGATCACCTCGATCAGCTTTGAGGGCGGCACCTGGCTCATTTGGTTCAATGGCGTAGAAGCATACTGCTGCTCGCACGGGCTCAACGGTCAGCCCAACGGCTGCCCTATGTATTCGTTTGCCTATGTGTCCAAGCTGGAACCCGGCCAATACACGCCAGGGGCACATTACGCCAACCAAATCAATATCTGGGGCGGGCTCAATCAGCTGTCACTTGGCCTGCTGGAAGAAAAACACAGCGGCACGGTGGTTTCGACCTACGGCCTGTCGAACGATGCCGCCGAAGAGACCGCCTACCGTTACTACGATGACACCCAGCTGTGGATCATGGAGCACTACCCGGACAGTCTTGCGGCGCAGACCTACCGGGACTCGGCCCAGGCGCTGGCCGAACACAGCAACGAAAATGGGTTTACTACCTACAGCGGTGAAAACGGCTACTATACCTACATCTACACCCCGCCCGCCGGGTACGCCTGGCAGACCATCGCCATCGTGGGCGAGGAGATCCCCGCAGATGGTGGCGAGGAAACGCCCGACATCCCCAGTGTGCCCACGGAATATTACGCCTCCTGGTCAGCTGGCCCCCAAACGGCCAGCGGCTCGCTGGATTTAAGCTACGGCCTCGACCTGCACAAGACCGGACTGGTGACGGGAGAAACTATCGACGAAGCCACCTTTGAGATCACGCCTTCGGCCACCAGCGGCAGCATTGACGGCGGCAGCTGGAGCCTTTCTCCTGCCGGAAGCCAGACCGTGACCACCGGCGGCCATGTCATGGACGACACCTACCACACCACTGGTGGCAACGCTTCGGCCATTTGGACAATGCACTATGCGGTCAGCAAGACGAGCGGTTCCGACAGCGGCAACGTGGGGCCGTATTCGTCCCAGGAGGAAGCCAACGCGGCAGCCTCTGCCGCCCAGAGCGCGGCGGTCAGCCGGTTGCAGGGCGAGGCTCAGGCTGCCGTGGATGCGGCGATCGCATCGGCCAAATCCCAGCTGGCAAATATCACCTTCACGGTCAAGGAAACTTCAGTGCCCCACGGCTTTGACGCCTACACAGGCAGCACCGGCAGCGAGCAGCAGGTCTCCGTGCCCGCAGACGGCAGCACCGATGTGACCATCCATAACGAGGATTGGAGCATCCAGGTCAACATTGCCAAGATTGACAGCGAGACCCATCAACCCATTGCGGCAGACGCCGAGTTTGCCGTATTTGAGTGGGATGTTGTGACAGGGATGTACATCCCGTTTGGGGGGTATAACCGGTATACGGTCGTCCGCAACGGGGATGGCAGCTATTCCATCGCCAACGGCAGCAGCTATGCCACCGGCAGCCCGGTTGACCGTACCCTCTATTACACGCAACGCAATGAAGGCCGCTTCTTGCTGGTCGAAACGCAGGCCGCAGAAGGTTACTACGGCGACTGGACGGACATCTCCCAGCCCGGCACGGCCAGACAGGTGGAGGGCAAACGCGCCTATGCGTTTACCATTTCCAAGGACAACGACGGCTCAGTCATCGACCTGTCCAACACTGATTACAATGCCGACATCGGCACCGCCGACAACGGCGGCACCCTGCTGCGCACGCCGGAAGGCAAGACGGTTACCGTTACGCTGTACGACCAGCCGCAGGATGCCACCCGCGTCTATACCACCGACAGTACCGGGCTGGCGAACAATGAGGACTCCTACGCCAGTACCCCTATCAGCGGCAAATTTACCAATGACCGTGTGTTGGGCGAGCTGGTACTGACCAAATCCGATCTGGATCAGGTATTTGCCGACGTCGGTTCCGGCGGTGCGCTGCACGGCACCGCCAGCTTCGAGGGCGCGGTGTACGACCTGTACGCGGCGGAAGATATTCAGCACCCGGATGGCGTTTCTGGTGTGGTCGATTATTCCAAAATCGTGGACGCCAACGGCAACCCGATCTGGCACACCACCGTGCTGACCAACGGCGGCTGGGACACGGACTATTTGCCGGTTTTGGCCAAAGATCACCTGGTCGCCAGCGCCGAGATCAAGGATGGCGTGCTGGCCTTTGCCAACCTGTATCTTGGCAAATACTATCTGGTCGAGCGCGCCACCGGCATTGTGCTGCCGTTGGATGGGGACGGCCAGTATTATGTCTCCGGCCAATACCCTATTTTGGACCGAACCTTGCAGCCCACCGGCGCATACAAACCGTTGGCCACCAACAGCCGCAGCGAGTACACCGATTATGTCTACAAGAACCAGTACAGTGCTGTGGCCGAGGGTCGTGCGCTGTCCGGCGCCAAGACCTATGACGGGTACTATCTGAGCTATGCCGAAGGATATCTGTGCGATGAGGTCAACCATTACAGCACCTTGGCCTATGGCGACGAGGCGCAATACATCACCCGCGGCGACGAGCATTCCAAAGACGCCGTGCTCAAATCAGGCTTTGAGCTACGCAAGGTCGTCAGCACGACCGGCCCCGGCACGCCTGCCCCCAAGTTGGAGGGCGCGGGCTTCACGGTCTACCGCGTGTGGGACCTGAGCAAAGTGGATGAATTCCAGAAAAATGCCGATGGCACCTACAACGTGCAGAGCATTCTGGACGCCTACCGCAAGGACAACTACGACAACAACACTGCTAAATATGATTTCACCGGCGAGGGCGCAGCGGTCGCCCGGATGTATGAATCTGACCAGGCGCTGGTAGAAGAATACAATGCCAGTCTGACCGCAGCATACGACTATGCGAACGGCCAGGGTGATGGCTGGGTGCCGACCCAGAACACCAACGAATACCGCCTTTCCGAACTGTTCACCAACGAAGAAGGTATTATCCGCGTGACCGGCCTGCCCTATGGCCAGTACCTAATCGTGGAAACAACGGTGCCGCAGGATGTATTCCAGTGCGACCCGTTTGTGGTGACTGTTGACAGCAACGCGCCGCAGAGCGTCATGTGCCAGCCAGACGGCACGGTTACAACACCCAGCAACAGCTACATGGCCTACAATGTCCTCAATGAAGAATTGGAAGGCTATTTGCAGCTCATCAAGATCGACGCCGAAACTGGCAAGCCGGTCAAGATCGCTGACACTGCGTTCCAGATTTATCGCATTCTGGAGGATGGGACGGAAGAACTCATCGAGATGCCCGACCCGGATTCCGGCGATGCCACCGCCAAAACCTCTACTTTCTATACTGATGAAAACGGCCTGCTGAAAACGCCCGAAAAGCTGCCCCTGGGCCGCTATCGCGTGGTCGAACTGGAAGGCCCGGCAGGCTTCTTCAACGACACCGCCTATAACGTGGTCTTTGAACTGACTTCGGAACGTGTATGGGAAGTCGTTGGTAACGCCACCGACGACATGGACGACTACATTCTCACCGAAGAATACAGCAACCACGAAACTTTGGGACGGTTGACCATCCGTAAGGTCGGCAACGTCCTGACCGGGTATGAGGACGGCCAATTCATCTACGAGCAGGCCAACCTGGCCGGATCTACCTACGAGATCCGCGCTCACGGCGACATTGCCACCGGCGACCACCAGGGCACACTCTGGTATGCGGATGGCGACCTCGTTGCCACTGTAACCACCGGCGAAGCGGGCCAGGTGGATGAAGTGAAGTTCAGCCCCACCCGGACCCCGGCCACCTACGATTTCCTGACGGTCAGCCACGACGGCACCACCGGCGAGGTCACCATTACGCTGCCTCTGGGGTCCTATGATATTTCGGAGACACAAGCCCCATATGCCTTTGTACATACCGCACAAACTTACACCGTCACCTTTGGCTGGAATGACCAAACGAACGACATCGTTCTGGCCCAAACCATCGTCGACCACACCCAGGACGGCGACGAAACCTACAGCTATGACATCGTCAATGTGTCCAACGCAACGGAGGATCAATTGGGCAATCTGCCCGGTACCATCGTGTTCGAGAATGCCCGTGTTCTGCCCGTTGTGGAAGAAGGCCGCATCGGCGTGGGCGTTTACAAGCTCGACCGCGACTCCGCCGGCATGACGGATGACCAGCCCTATGTGAATGGCGTCAAGACCGATCCGGCCCTGCTGGCCGGCGGCAGCAACCATGACCGCATCCCCGAGGGCGCCATCCTGGTGCCGGGTGCGACCTATGAGTTGTACACCGCCGACGATATCTACAGCCTGGACGGCACGCTGCTGGCGGCCGCCGACACGCTGCTGGCCACCGCCACCACCGGCGAGGACGGCCTTGCCTACTTCCCGGTGGACGTACCCATCCGTGGCGAAAACTACGGCAGCAGCGACGCCCACGACTGGACGACCAACAGCGGCCGGTACTACATCCGCGAAATTGCTGTCCCGGACGGCTACCTGATCGAGCAGTCGGACATTCCCGTGGAGTTCATCTACGAAAACCAGACGATCGCCTGGCAGGTGGTGGATTGCCTCCACTCCGACAAACAGACTGAAGTCACCATCAACAAGCAGGCGTTTGCCTCTGTAGAACCTGACACCACTTTTGCACTGCCCGGCGCGACGCTGACTATTACCGACTGGGATGGCAATGTGGTGGATAGCTGGGAGACCTCCGACGCCGCCCACGTGGTGCGCGGGCTGCATCTCAACCAGAGCTTTGCGCCAGATTATTCCGACGACCTGGGCAAAGTCTACACCCTGACCGAGACCTGCCCCGCCGATGGCTACACGACCGCCCGCTCCATCCAGTTCTATCTCAAGCAGGCGTCTGATAACGGTGTGTATGCCCAAGAGACCGAGCTTTGGGTTCGCGAAACCGTTGCCAATACCGAATATCAGTCCGGCAGCATCATTTCTCCCTTGGAATTTGCCGACGACGAACCGGGCCTGCTCCAGCGGGCGCTGGACGCCGTGACCAGTTTCTTCACGGGCACGGACGAAACCAATGCCCAAGACGGCGTGGTCATCGCCAATTGGCTCTGCGTCAATGGCACACTGACCGTTACCTTTACCGATGAAGCCAACGAGGCTGCCATTGCCAAGTGCCTGCATGAGCGGGACTTTGCCGGGCTTACCTTTGATAAGGTCTACCTGGTGGGTGGTAAGGCCCCGGACTTCTTCCCGGACAAGCAAGTCAGCGAAAAGCCAACCGCCAGTGAAGTTATCTACACTTCCAACTGGCACAAAGCGGACGGTACGACCATCACGATGGTGGACGCGCCCACCCGCATCCGCATCTCCAAGCTGGACATTACCACGAGTGAGGAAGTGCCCGGCGCTGCGCTGCAGATCGTGGACAGCGACGGCCAGGTGGTCGAGAGCTTGACTTCCGGCACCGAGCCGCATTATATCGAGGGCAAGCTGATCGCTGGTGCGACCTACACACTGGTGGAAACGCTGGCCCCGACCGCCGAGGGCTATGTACCCGCCCAGTCCATCCAGTTTACGGTGGAGGACGACGGCAAGGTGCAGCAGGTCTTTATGCAGGACGACTACACCAAGGTCAGCATCTCCAAGACCGACATTGCCACCGGCGCGGAAGTGCCAGGCGCGCATCTACAAATCGTGGATGGCGAGGGCAATATCCTGGCTGAGTGGGTCACCGACGGTACGCCGCACTATATTGAGCGGCTGCCGGTCGGCACCCTGACCCTGATCGAGACCCAGGCCCCCACCGAGGACGGCTATGTCCGCGCCGAGAACGTTACGTTTGAGGTGCTGCCCACCGGCGAGATCCAGCGGGTTGAAATGCAGGACGACTTCACCAAGGTCGAGATCAGCAAAAAGGACATCACCAACGGCGAGGAGCTGCGCGGTGCGCATCTGCGCATCACCGACGCGGACGGCAGCGTGGTGGCCGAATGGACCACCGACGGCCAGCCCCACCGCATCGACCGGCTGCAGCCCGGCGAGTATGTTCTGACAGAAACCGCCGCTCCGAACGGCTACAAACTCGCCGAAAGCGTGCGATTTGTGGTCGAGGAAAGCGGCCGCATCCAGAAAGTGACGATGTACGACGCCCCTGTGGGCGCCTTCACGATCGCCAAACTGGATGAAACCAGCAACACTGCCCTGGCCGGCGCCCAACTGGCACTGGTGGACGGTTCCGGCAACGTGATCGACCGCTGGCAGACCACCGGCGCGCCCCATGTACTGCCGGTGCTGACAGCCGAGGATGCTGCCGCCGACCCGCGGGTCCATCTGCTGCTGTTCTCCACCGACACCACCGAGTACACCTACACGCTGGTGGAGGAGGGCGTGCCCGCCGGGTACCTGGCGGCCGACAGCATTACCTTCAAGCTGATGCAAGTGGACGGCGAGTTGACGATGTTCCTGCGTACCGACAGCGGCTGGCAGAAAGCCGACGAACCCACCCTGCGGATGTTTGACGCCCGCAACCCGGACGTTCCTGTGCCGGAAGTGCATAAGACCTTCCCGCAGACGGGTGAGTTTCTCCCGTAATAACCCGATAAGCTAAAAGTCGGGACACCTTCGACCACAATGGTGAAAGTGTCCCGGCTTCTATTTTGGATTTCATCCCAAGGCGCACAGAATACGGTGTTCATACGGCAATATTGCACACGCAAGGCGGCACCCTTTCTGCGCGTTTTATCCGCCAAAGGAGTTTCTCATGAACAACCCCGTTCCTTGTTCCGGTGTCCCGCCGGACGATCTATTGGATCTGATTTACCACTATAAGGCATTGCTGATCCGTCAGCTTCATCTCTGGTTTGCCGGGCAGGAAGCCGTGATCGACCACCTGCTCCGCCGCTTGGAGTTGGCCGGGCGTATCCGCTGTGATGCGCAGCGCGCTGCCTGCAATGCCGAGTGGCTGGCCAAAGGCAACCCGGCCTGTGAATTGGCTTTCTGGTGCCTGTTGGATTTCCGTGACAGCGTTGAATACCAGTTGCCCGGTACTCGCGGTGTGACGATCGCCGCCTTCACCGAAAACGGCGAATACGATCTCGTCACCATCTTGCCCGGGCATGAGCGGGCTACCTCAGCTGTCGTCCAGGCCCAGAGGGACGCTCTGGGGCAACAGCTGATCGTGGTGCTGCAAAACGCCGGACAGATCCAGAACATCCACATTCACCCCGTTACCGCTTACTGTGTGGTAGCCGCGGACGGCCAAACCACCTACTATACCGCTGCCAAGGAGGCTCCCCCATGCCAACCACCTACGACCGCCAGTTAAGCGAGGTGCAGAACGCACACCGCCAGCTGGGCAGCACGCTAATCGCCATGCAACAGGCCCGGATGGACGGCCAAACCGGCAATCTGGAAGGACTTTCCCTGGATGGTGCCCACCAGGCGGAGGCGCTTGCCTGCAAAATGCGCCACTTGATTTACCAAAGCGGCCAACGTTCCCGGCAGGCGTATCTATCCAGCGCATTGCCCAGCACCGAGGTGCGCTTCACCTTTACCCGGGACAGCGCTTTGCTGGTTCTCCCGCCGTTGCTGCCTGACCGGCGCACCGCGAAAAGCCGGGAATATCTGTCCGGACTTGTGTATGCAGCCTTAGCGGAGGCATCTTTTGCCGACACCCTACCACAGTTTGACCGCTGCGTTTTGTGTATTGTGCACTGCCTGGTTCCCGGCCACCGCACCATCCCCGATTACGACAACATTGAACTGAAGACGGTACAAGATCTGCTGGCTCTCTTTTTGATGGTGGACGACAGTATGCGCTACTGCGACCGTTACGAGACCGCCTGTGCCGCCCCGCACGCCCATACCGAGTTTCATATCCTGCGTCCCGAGACCTTTCCAGCCTGGCTGACGCAGCAAAATACCCGTGAAAGGAATGTCTAATATGCGGCGTTATCCGCCCTGTCCAAACTTGCCACCCGGTTTTCCGCATAGTTGGCGGGTTTGCGAATCATTTCCCCATGCCAAATCCGCCCAGGTATAACAGCCGTTGGGCAGAAGGGAGGTCTGATACGAATGAGACGATCCATGCAGCTCGGTACCAGCGCCAAAGACCAGGTGCTGGCAGCCACCGCACTGTGCGGGGAACTGTCCCCGCTGGCCGCAAGCCGTCTGGTCCCCAGCCAAAGCTACCGCTACCATGTGCTGGAAGACCTGCTCAAAGCCAAACTGCTGCGCCCTTACCGAAGGGACAAGGTTAAAGGCTACCGGCTGACCCGCCGGGCCAAGGACCAGTTGGCTGAACAAGGCCCAGACCGGTACGCAGCCTTGTTCTGTGGCTGTGTGCGCACCAACAGCTACGCCAGCGAACTGCCGCGCCGCCTGCGGATGCACCGGCTGGGGGAGATCATCGCCATGATGATGCTGTGCGGGGTACATGTGTTCCGCGACGAAAAGGCCGATCTTTTCGGGACACACACCTTGCCGCAGGACAGTCAGCTGCCCGCCTTTTACCCGGCACGGGAGGTGCAGGCATTAGGAGACGTAGCCATTAAGATCAAAAATGCGCGGATGACAGGTGTACTGCTGGCGCCTAAGCACTTTTACCTTGTCTACAACACCGGCGGCACCCTGATGCGCTGGGCGCCGGCCAGTGAGCTGCGTGCCCGCACACTGTTGAGCGAATTTCTCGGCCGGCATACGGGCGTCGCTGACTATGCCGGGCAGACAGCCGCAGCGATCCTTGTGGGCGACAGCATGGAGCTTGCCCCCGTGCTGCTGCAAAGTCGGGGCGGCGGCAAGCGGCAACTATTTTACCTGGACGGCACCTTTGCACAGATGTATTATCTTCCGGACACGCCGCAGGGAGACGCCATTCTGCACCTTTTGCTGGAGCCGGGACGCCAAAGTGCACTGCACGCTGCCATACAAAGCACGTTACAACCGAAAGCCCCGCAGGGCAATTTTGCCTACGATGCCCAAGACGAGCAGGGGCGCCCGGTTCTCTTCGCCTGGGATTTTGACCTTGTCCGTATCCAAAGCTTTGCGCTTGGGTTGGGCAGCCGTGCGCTGACTGGCACTGCCATCGCCTTTGATTTTCAGGCCGATGCCCTGCGCCAGATTTTCGGAGACCGGGTGGCCGTTCGTTCGCTGTCGTTTGAGAGAACCAGGAGGTTGTTGGGAATATGAGGGATAACAAGAAACTGCCCGCTGTCCTGTTGGCGGTCACGGCAGCGGTACTGGCTGGCGGGTATCTGGCCGGGCTTTTGGCCCAGCTGCTGTGCAACTATGACACATGGCGGCAGGCAGGCGGGCCGCTCGGCTTTGGGCAGGGGCCGCCGTTGCCCCGCGGCGACCCCGTATCCATTCTGCAGGGGCTGTTCAGCTTTCCTTACGGCCTGTACGCCATGGGACTGTTGACAGCCTGCTTTGCTGTTTTCTTTTTGTTCACACTGCGGGTCGGCCGGGACGGTCGCGGCACCTTCGACAGCGACCGCAACCTGACCTACTCTCCCGAGGGCACCTACGGCACTGCGGGGTTCATGACCGAAACCGAGCGGAAAGCGGTTCTGGACCTGACCGATGTCAGCCGATGCCGCGGTGTGATCCTCGGCAAGCTGGGGGACCAGGTGCTCAGCCTGCGCCCTGACAGCCGGATGAACGACAACGTCATCGTCTACGGTTCTTCCGGTTCCCGCAAGTCCCGCTCCTATGTTCGCAACCGGGTGTTCCAGGCGGTCGTGCGGCGGGAAAGTCTCATCATCACCGACTGCAAGGGCGAGATCTATGCAATGTCCGACTACCTGCAGGCACATGGCTATACGATCCGGGTGTTCAACCTGGTCAACCCCGAATGCTCCGATTCCTGGGATTGCCTGGGCGAGATCCATGGAGACGACTTAATGGCCCAGATCTTTGCCGATGTGGTCATCCAGAACAGCAACAACGGCCGCTCCGACCGCTTTTGGGATGACGCCGAGCAGAATCTTCTCAAGGCCCTGCTGCTCTATGTGGATCAGGAGTACAGCGCCGGGCAGCGCACGCTGGCCGCGGTGTACGACCTGCTGACCGGGGCGGGCGGCGCCTCGCTGGAAGTCATTGCCCAGCAGCTGCCCGCCGGGCACCCGGCCAAGCCCTGCTTCAACACCTATCTGCAATCCTCCGATTCGGTACGGGCCGGAGCTGTCACAGGGTTGGCGGGCCGGTTACAAACCTTGCAGAACGGGGCAATCCGCAGCATCACATCCTATCCTGAGATCGACCTGACCCTGCCGGGCAAGGAGCTCTGTGCTTATTTCTGCATCACATCCGACCAGGACTCCACCTTTGAGTTCCTCTCCTCGCTGTTTTTCTCGTTCCTGTTCATCAAGCTGGTGCGCTTTGCCGACAACTGCCCGGATGGGCAACTGCCGGTGCCAGTCCACATCCTCGGCGAGGAGTTGATGAACTGCGGCAAGATCCATGCCCTAGGGCGGCGCTGCTCGGTGATCCGCTCCCGGCGCATCAGCCTGTCGGTCATTCTGCAGGGGCTCGGTCAGCTGCAAAACCGCTACCCAGACAATGAGTGGGTGGAGATCATCGGCAATGCAGACACCACGCTGTTCCTGGGCTGCACCGACGACATCACGGCCCGGATGATCTCCGACCGCGCCGGGGAGATCACGGTGGCTTACAGCACCGATGCCGAGGTCTACAACAAGATGCAGCTGGCCAAGTGGTCGCCGCAATACAGGGAAAGCCACTCGGTCGGCAAACGAAAGCTGCTGACGGTGGACGAAGTGTTTCGTCTGCCGGTGGACAAAGAATTGATCATCCTGCGCGGACAAAAGGTCCTGCTGGCCGAAAAGTTCGACTATACACTGCACCCACACGCGCAGCTGTTGACACCGGTGTCTGCGATCGACCATGTCCCGGCCTGGCGGCGCAGCCCACCGCCCGCGGCAGAATCTGCTCTGTCCCCGCGCAGCAAAACAAAGGACAGGGGCGGCCGTAAGGCAAAACCAATCGATTCCCAAAATTCCAAAGATGAAAATGAGCCGCTGCGCATCGTGGATGCACGGCAGCTTTTTTTATAATTTCACCATAACAAGGAGGTTTCTATGGAAGACATTTTGAACATTGAACAGAATCCCGATACCAGTCCTGCCCCCAGCACCGATTCCGCACAGGGGCCGGCGCCCGAACCTTTGCCGTCCGCTCCGGCGCCGCGCCGCAGTCCGGTGCTGACGATCGAGAGCCGAGACGCGGCCTCGCTGCCCGGCGCCGAACAGGACGCCCTTTGGCATGAGATCACCAACGCTTATATGACCCACCGCATCCTCTGCGGCACGCTGGGCGGCGTGGAACGGGACGGGCTGGCTGTCGTGTACTACAAGGGCTGCCGGGTTGTTATCCCGCTGACCGAGATGGTGGTCAACCTGAACGAGACGAACGCCCGCTACACCAGCCAGACCCAGCGGATCGAACGGCTGGTCAACAACATGATGGGATGTCAGGTGGATTTCCTGATCCGCGGGCTGGATGCAGCCTCCCACAGCATTGTAGCCAGCCGCAAGGACGCCATGCTGCGCAAGCAGCGCACCTTCTACCTGACGCCGGCCGCAGACGGCCTGCCCCAGGTGCGGGAAGGCCGCATCGTACAAGCGCGTGTTACCGCTGTAGCGGAAAAGTCCATCCGCATCGAGGTGTTCGGCGTCGAGTGTTCCGTTTTGGCGCGGGACCTTGCATGGGAATGGCTCTGTGATGCCCACGACCTGTATACCGTCGGCGACGTGATCCTTGTGCGCATCCAGTCGGTCGATCTCACCGATCCTTCCCATATCCAGGTGAGCGCCGATCCCCGCAGTGTGACCGAAAATCCGATTCCCGAGCGCCTCAAAGCCGTAAAAGAGCAGAGCCGGTACGCCGGCCAGGTCACCGATGTGCGCCGCGGCATCATCTACCTGCGCCTGCACAACGGCGTCAACGCGATCGCCCACAACTGCCTGGACCGGCGGCCCCCCGCCAAGAAGGACCAGGTCTCCTTTGTAGTCACCCACATCAACCGGGATCAGAATGTGGCCGTGGGGCTCATCACCCGCATCATCCGACAGGTCTTTTGAGGAGGCAGAGATGGTTTCAACCTTTATCAGTGAAGACCGGCAGTTATGCCGTTTTCTGCAAGTGTCAGGCAACAGCTGGCACAATGCACTGTACATTGACTGCGGAAACTGCCAGCGGGCGATCAGCCGCCGCTGCCATGACCTGCTCTGCGTATTTGACGAATGCGCTATCCCGGTATTCATCCCGGTACAGGATGCGGAACAGCTCTGGCGTACTCGCATCGACAAGGGCGACTGCCTGACCGTGATGCACCGGGATGTCTTTGTGGCACTGTACGGCCCCTGGCTGTACCGCCATCTCAGCGATCCATCCGCCTGCCCACTGGCGAGTTTTCATCGGGAGGAAGACCGGCCCGAATTCAGAAAATTCCCAATTTTCCCCAATTTGTGACAAATTGAGGCCACAAAGTACGCCGGCGCCCTTCAGCGGGAGCCGGCGCTTTTTTACAATATAGACAGGAAAAACGCATAAACACCGCATTGCCGATGGAGGTGAATCCCATGCGGAAAAGGAAACAACGTATTGAACCGCCCCGCTGCCCCTACTGTGGCCGCCGCGCTGTACTGCGCGATGCCAGCTATGTATATGGCAACCATGTCTATGTTCAGGGGCAAAAGCTGTATGTCTGCGCCGGATACCCGGCCTGCAACAGCTATGTGGGGGTCCATCTGGGCAGTTTGCGGCCCAAGGGATCCCTGGCTAACGGAGAACTTCGCAACAAGCGCATTCTCGCCCACAAGGCCTTTGACACGGTCTGGCAGAATGGCATCCTGACCCGCAAGGACGCCTACCGCTGGCTGCAAGACATTACCGGGCTGGATGAACAGCACGCCCACATTGCGATGTTTTCAGACTACCGCTGTGACCAGGTCATTGCCGCCTGCAACCGGGTCCTGGCCAACCACAGCAAGAAGGAGGTGGCTTGAGATGCGGATCATGACCGAGCAGGAATGCGTCCTTGTGGAAGCGCACATGGCGCTTGTCGAAACCGTGATCCAGCGGCACATCACGGTGCGGCCGGATGTCCCCGGCCTGGAGCACGATGACTTATTTCAGGTAGGCAGCCTGGCGCTTTGCCGCGCGGCACAGCGCTATGACGGCCGCTGCCAGTTTTCCACATTTGCCTACACCGTTGTGAAAAACGCGCTGCTCGATCATTGCCGCAGTATGACGGGCAAGGTGAGCCGCACGGTCTCGTTGGCACCTTCCGAGGAAGAGGAAGGCGCCAGCCTGCTGGACCGAATTGCTGATCCCCAGTCGGTGCCCGATACCGCGGAGGCCCACGAACTGCAAAAAGCCCTTGCCAAAGCCGGAAAGTGCTACCGCGGTGTGGCCCGCAAGGGCATTCAAGCGCTGGAAATGCAGGTGTACGGATACACCACGCGGGAGATCGCCGAGCTGTATGGGGTACGCTCCAATGTGGTTGCAGCCTGGGTGAGCCGGGCGAGGAAGATGCTGAAGAAGGAGCATATTCTGCCTGTAATATAAGAACGCTTATTTACTGGTCCTTACATGGATGTGTACACATGGGCGCTGCTCTTCACAAATTCGTGATAAATTGTTTGAAGTTTCTTCAAAGGTCTTTCAAACGTTTTTCAAATTGGGCTGGTATTCTATAAACATAGACAAAACGCTACCGCAGATGCGATACCGTTTCCACCGCTTAAGGCCATGCCAGGGCAACCGCCCAGCCGAACGCGGACAACAAACAAGGCTTCGTGCCATCATATAGATACAAAACGCCGCGAGGCGGAGATACTCTCTCCGCACCCGCGGCATTTGCTTTGTTATAGGGCGGCTAGTCACGCTTCAGCTACCAGCTTGGCTTCCACAAACCAGCGGCCTTTCTCCATCCAGAGGTTTGTTTCCCGCCCGTTGATCACGCAGATATAGCGGTCCCCCACACCGCCCACCTCGGCGGCGCGGCGGCTGACATCCTTGATCTTGTCGATCTTGTACACCTGCTCCGGGCTGAAGCGGATCGCCAGCGGCCGCAGATGGCCGTCCGGCTCAAAGCGGACATCCACCTCCACATATCTCTTTTCTCGTCCGATAATTTTTCGTGACATTGTGTGCCGCCTCCCTGTTGCCCATGAGAAATCGAATCATCCCGCGTTAAAGAACCCCACCGGATGCACCGTGTGGTCGTCCTTGGGGTTGATGGCCCCCAGCCCACGATCCGTATAGATCCGTGCCCGCTGGACGCTGGTGTACCCGTACCGCTCGCGCACCACATCCACCGCCTTATCCAGCCGTTCGAGCTTTTCGCGTTTCTCGGCATTGGCATTACTGAAAAAGCTCAGCTGCACCGGCGTATCGGCGGGCACCAGCGAGGCCCCGCGCACCCCAACACCGCGCAGCGGCCGGCCCCAGCGGTAGTTACTTTTGAAAAGATCGAACGCTATCTGTGCGATCTCTAAACTGTTGCTGGTGGGAGCTTCTATCTTTCGCTGCCGGACAAAACCGCATAAATCGCTGTCCCGGACGCTGACCTCCACCACCGTGCATTTCATGTTCATTTCCCGCATCCGCATAGCGACGCTTTCACTCATAACCAGCAACATGAGCCAGACATCTTCATCATTGATGAGGTCCCGCGGCGTGGTGCCGCTGTTGCCAACGCTCTTGATTGCCGCCACATGGTCCTGCTTGGCCACTGGCGAGGCGTCCAGCCCGCGGGCAAAGGCGGACAGCGAGTACCCCACCTTACCGATCCAGCCATGCAGCGTTTCCGGGTTGGTCTGCGCCAGTTGGCCAATCGTGTGGATGCCATAAGAATTGAGCTTGCGCTGGGTGGCACGCCCTACATAGAGCAGGTCTTGTACCGGCAGCGGGTAGACGATCTCCTTGTAGTTGTCTGCCTCGATGCGGGTGATGGCGTCCGGCTTTTTGTAGTCACTGCCCAATTTTGCGGTGACTTTGTTGTCGGAAACGCCGATGCTCACCGTGATGCCCAGCTCTTGTTTGACTCGGTCGCTGATCTCCCGCGCAATGGTCATCGCGCTGCCGAACAGGCCCACGCTGCCGC
>DWVD01000021.1 GCA_019120395.1 Candidatus Gemmiger faecigallinarum | reverse complement strand
TGGAACATCTCGCCCGCGCCCTCGCAGTCAGAGCCGGTGAAGATGGGGGTGTGCACGTAGGTAAAGCCGTTCTCGTGGAAGAAGCTGTGCAGCGCGTAGGCAGCCTCGCCCCGGACGCGGAACGCCGCGTTGAAGGTGTTGGTGCGGGGGCGCAGGTGGGTCATGGTGCGCAGGTACTCCACGCTCATCCGCTTTTTCTGCAGCGGATATTCGGGGCCGCAGGGGCCCAGCACGGTGATCTGATCGGCGTTGATCTCAAAGGGCTGCTTGGCCTGGGGGGTCAGCACCAGCCGGCCGGTGACCTCAAAGCTGGTGTACAGGCCGCTTTTGGCGATCTCGGTGTAGTTGTCCAGCTTGTCCGCCTGGAACACGATCTGCACCGGCTTGTAGCAGCTGCCGTCGGTCAGCGAGATAAAGCCGATCTTTTTGGAATCGCGCACCGTCTTGGCCCAGCCGCAGACGGTCACCACGGTGCCGTCCGCCGGGGTCTGGCGGTAGAGAGATACGATCTCGGTTCTTTCCATCTTGTCCACTCCTCAAAGTCGGGCGGTCGACCGCCGCCGTTGATTGCTCTATTATAAACTGTTTTCTCTGGAATGTAAAATGTTTTTCCGCCGCGGAAAAATGGTCACAATTTCAGCCCCATCTCCAGCCGCACTTCCCGCCGGGCGGGGTCGTCGTTGGAGTAGCTGTACAGATCAAACCCGATGACCGCAAACCCGCAGCTGCGGTAAAAGGCGATGGCCTTCTCGTTGCAGGTCTGGGTCTCCAGCACCGCCATGCGGGCGCCGGCGCGGCGGGCTTCGGCCAGCAGCCGGTCCATCAGCGCGCGGCCCAGGCCCCGGCGGCGGTCGGCTTCCTCAAACACGCACAGGTTGCTGATGCGGTAGCGGTTGTTCCAGCTTTCGGGCGAGCCTTCGCCGATGGCGGCCAGCCGCTGCCCGTCAAAGGCGCCGAAAGCCGCCGGCGCTTCCAGCCAGCTGCCGAACAGCCGGTCGGTAAAGGACTTTTCGGCCGGCGGCGCGATGGGCCGCCGGGTCAGGGCAAAGCCGCTCTCGGAAGGGGAGATATCCAGATAACTGCCGGTCACATACCGGGCGGTGAACTGCCAGCCGGCGTAGCGGGCGGGGTCAAGCGGCCGGATCTCCACAGGACCAGCCTCCTTTCGGGGCGGGCACCTTTACGGTGCGCCGCCGGTAGAACACGGCGACGCCGGCAAACGCCAGCACGCCCGCGATGGTGATAAAGACGCCCGCCGCAAGGCCGGGGGTGCGGTAACGCAGCTCGATGGTATGGCTGCCCGGCTCCAGCTCCAGCCCCAAAAAGGCGGTGTTGGCCCGTAGCAGCTCGGCCGGCTGGCCGTCCACCGTGGCGCTCCAGCCCTCGGAGTAGGGGATCTGGATCACCAGCACCTTCGGCTCGCTGACGGTGATCTCGCCGGTCAGGCTGTTGGCGCCCAGCACGGTGTTCTGCAGGCTCTCGGCGGCCAGCGCGTCGCTGCGGGCCGCGACGGTGTCAAAGGTCTGGCACTCCACGTCGATGCGGTCAAAGGTGTAATACCCGGCGTAGGGCAGCACCACGGTCAGGGTGGTCATGCCCTGCTCGGTATAGCCGAAGTTATAGGCGAAGTCGTGCCGGCCGGAATAGTACTGGTTGTTGCGCATGGCGTAGTCGATGCGGCCGCTGCCGATGTCCGACACCAGGTTGAGGTAGACCTCCTCCTTGCACCAGAAATGGGCGTACTGCTTTTCCATGGCCAGCCGGGCGGCGGGGGCCAGGGCGTCCAGTTCCTCCTGCGTCATGGCGTCCATGGGGTTGGTGGCGGTGTAATCCATGCCCTCCACCACCAGGTAGGTCTCGGCGTTTTGCACCGGCTGCGGGATGGTGAACACGATGCTGCCGCCGTCCTTGGGGGAATAGTAGGTGTTGTCGTCCAGCTTTTCCACGCCGTTCAGCGTGACTTCGGCATCGGGGATCACCACGTCGCCGGCGTTACTGGCGGGGGCCAGGCTTTCCCCGTCGCCCTCCTCCAGCAATACCCCATTCAACAGGGCGTCCTGCCGCTGGACTGGCGTCAAGGCCTCGTAATCGCTGCGGCTGATGCGGGCGGCGCTGGTATAGCCGATGGGCAGCGCGTCGCCGCTGGGATAGGCGCCCACGTTGACGCCCGCCACATCCATGGCAAGCACCGGCTGGGTGTCGTAGCCGTGGGGCATGGTGTTGGTGGCGTCGGTGCCGGTCAGGAAGTATTTGACGCCCAGCAGCGCATCCAGCAGGCTGCGGCCATGCAGGCCCACGTAGTCAAACTCGGTGGCGGCGTTATAGCCCATCTCGGCCATCCACTGGGAGATATAGCCGTTGTTCAAACTGAAAAAGTAGCTGACGCCGTGCAGGTCCATCAGCATGGCGCTGTTGACGTAGACGTTCATCGAGGTATCGTACCGCCACAGGCTGTCGTCGTCCAGCTGTTTCAGCAGGTTGGTGGGGTTGTTCTGGACGTTGGAATTCCAAGCTACCCCTGGAGCTACGTATTCCTCCAGAATAGTGCTCTCATCCGCTCCGAACATATAGCCAATGTTGACGACGACGCCCAGGCAGCAGCCGCCCAGCAGCACCCCGCGGGTCACCTTGCGGCCGGCGGCGTCGCCGCTGAGCACAAACACCGCCAGCAGCAGCATCAGCGCCGCGCCCAGCAGGCTCCACTCGCTGCGCACGTCCTGGTTCCAGAAAGCCAGCGCGCAGTATACCGCCAGCAGCGCCGAGAGCGTCAGCTTTTCCCGCCCGGTCAGTCTGGTCATGTCGGGGCAGACCCTGGCCAGGATAAAGGCTTCCAGCATGGCAAAGGCCCACACCCAGCGGTTCTGCATGTAAGAAAAGCCGTTCAGGATCTTGCCCGCCCAGGGGGTCATCAGCATGGCCAGAAAGACCAGCCAGGCGGCTTTCAGCACGGTGTTCTGCCGCCGGCGGGCAAACAGGATCATCACCGCCAGGATCGCCACCGCCGAGATACCGCAGTAGGTGGAATATAATTCCACTCGGGAACCGGAGGTTAGATTGGCGATAATGCTCCAGTACATGGTAAAGGGGTAACTGGTCACCTGCCTGTCCAGCGAGAACCGGGCGCTGCCGAACATGAACACCGCGGTGGGCAGCATGGTCGCCGCCGCAATGGCGATGCCCACCAGGCTGAACCCGACAAACTTGCCTGCCAGCGGCCACAGAGTGCGCAGCTGGCCCACGCCGTAGGTGCGGAAGTACTTGACCACCGCATACAGCACCAGCAAAAGCGCGATCATGTAAAAGAACAAGAAGTTCGATGTCGCCGCCAGCGCGATGGCCGCGATGTACAAAATGGGCCTGCGGCCTTCAAAGATATGGTCCGCCCCCAAAAGCACCAGCGGGAAGCAGTACATCGGGATGATGAAGAACGGCTCGTTGATGGTGTTTTGCAGTGTCCAGTCGCTGAATGAAAAGGCCACCGCGCCCAGCAGCGTGCCGAACCGGCTGTTTTTGTGGTGCAGGCTGAAGGGCATAAAGGCCAGCCCCGCCAGGTAAACGCGCAGCAGCATCAAAAATTCCAGCAGCTGCTCGCCGTATCGGCTGGGCACAAAGGCGGCCAGCAGGTTGAGCGGGTCGCCCATGACGTAATAGCTCAGCGTGGCGACGATGTCGCTGCCGTAGCCGATGCTCATATCCCAGGTGGGGATGGGCGCGCCGGAAACCAGGCAGCGGGCGGCCTCCCGCAGCCAGCGGCCGTAATAGACCAGCGCCGGGTAATGCTGCTTGATGCCGTCGGCATACCAGATGAAGGATTTGCCGTTGGCCGCAAAAATGGCGATCCACACCCCGGCCAGCAGAACGAACAGGGCGGTAAAGGCCAGCCACAGCGTGACGGCGGGGTGGCGTTTGGCAAAGCTGCGGGGCCTTGCGGAAAGGGCGGTTGCTTCTCCCATGCGTTTCTACCTCTCTATGCGTACCGCCGGGAGGGGAACAGGCAAAGCAGCACGCCCGGCAGACATATTTGCACATTCTTTATTATATTCGGCCGTCCCCCGGGATGCAAGACCGCCGGCGCCGGGAAGCATAATTTTACAGACGCGGGGTCACAGCCTGCCCCCGAACAGCGACGCCAGCGCGCGGGCCGCGTACTCGCCGGCGCGCACCGCCTCGGCCAGCGTGTTGGCGTGGCCGCCGATCTCGATCAGCAGGCTGCCGGTGGTGATGTCCTGATTGTAAAAACGGTATCCGCACAGGACCGGCCGGGTCAGGCCGGGGTACAGCGTTTCCATCTCGGTCTCCCAGGCGGCGGCAAAGGCAAGGTTCTGTTTCCAGCGGGGCAGCGGGACGGTGCTGCCGTTGTCGCATCCGGCAATGACCATCACCTGGGCAACGTCCTGCCCGTTGATCTGCGTCAGCGGCTTGATGCGCGCGCCGTCCCGCTCGATGGCGTCCCGGTGCACGTCCAGGATCACCTTGATGCTGGGATATTGCTCCAGATAGGCGCGCGCCGTTGCGGCGCTGCGGTCGTAGCTTTCGGTATAACTGGGCGAATCGTGCAGCGTTTCGTCGTGCAGGGTGTTGATCCCCGCCTCGTTCAGGATCTGGGCCATCCGGGCGCCCACCGCGCACATGTTCACGCTGACGTCCTGGTCGCGCGCGGCAAAGGCGGGGTCGTACCAGGGTTCGTCCCAGGGCTGGTAACACTCGGTGGCGTGGGTGTGCAGGATCAGGACCTGCGGAGAATCGCTGTCCAGCTCGATCTCAAAGGGCAGGCCGGCGCCGGCCGCGTCGGCCAGGACGCTGTCGGCGTTTTCGGTGCTGTTTTTGATGCTGCCGGCGGCCAGCGTCACATAGCCGTCCCCGCTGCCCTGAGAGAATGTCTGCGCCTCGATGTCGCCGGCGTCCTCGGGGCGGTCGGGCGCTGGGGCGGCGGTGGCGACAGGGGCGGGCGTGCCGGGCGCAGCGCTCCCGGCTGTGCCGGAGGCCTGCTCCGCCGGCGCAGCCGACGCGGCAGGGGAGGGAGCGGGCGTGCTTTGCGCCGCCGCAGCTGCGACGGAGGGCTGCGGCGCGCCGTCCTCTGCCTGTTGTGCCAGCAACGGCAGCGCGGCGGGCTGGGTCAAAAGCAGCGCGGCGGCGTTCAGCCAGCCGCCCGGCGGCAGCTGCGCCGCCGCCAGCACGCCCGCCGCGGCAAACAGGACGGTCAGCGCCGCCGCCAGCAAACGTCCCAACAGCCGGTACAAGCCTTTCAAAACCGCGCACCCCCTTCCGCCCCGTGGTGTGCGCAGCCGGGCCGCCGGCAGCCGCACTCTCAGCAACATGTGTATGCGCCGGCGCGGCGTTTTAAGCGTGCGCGGCGGGGAAAAACAGCTGTATGTACAAAAAAGTTTCGCGTTTTTTGGCAAAAAACACTTGCAACGCGGCGCGGACTATGGTATTATCTATAATACTGTTATGGGGAACCAAGGAGGTGGAACGAATGCCTAACATCAAATCTCAGAAGGACCGCGTTGTCCAGGCCAAGAAAGAGGCTCTGCACAATAAGGCCATCAAGTCCAACCTGAAAACAGTTATCAAGAAGGCAGACGCTGCCATCGACAGCAACGCCGCGGATAAGGACGCCGTCATCAAGGCCGCTGTCTCCGCGATCGACTCTGCCAAGAGCAAGGGTGTCATCCATAAGAACACCGCTGCCCGCAAGATCAGCCGCATGGCCAAGCGCAACAACAAGGCCGCCGCTGCGCAGTAATCTGCGAAGGTATCAAGCAAGGAACAATGCCCGCCGTATCTGTTACGGCGGGCATTGTTCGCGTGCGCGGCGCGTCGGCCGCGGTCATTTCATTTTGCCGGTGTAGACCAGCCAGGAATACAGGTACACCCAGGCCAGGCCGCCCAGCAGCAGGGCCACGGCGGCGGGCGCCCAAAGGGAAGTGCCCAGCAGGGCGTCGGCCAGAACCGCAAGGATCATGCCCGCGCCGTCCACAACAAACACGATGCCGCACATGCGCTGGGTGCGCTGCCAGCAGTGCTCGCTGGCCAGGGCCCAGGGCGTCTTTGCGCCCATGGTGTAGTTCTGGCGGATGCGCGGCATGTAATTGCCCAGCGCGATCATTCCGCCGCCGATGGCAAGGACCACCAGCATGGGCACAAACTGCCAGACCGCCTGCGGCCCCCAGAAATACAGCTCGGTCATCCAGGTAAAGGCCAGGTACAGGACCATAAAGCAGCCGGTAAAACCGTTCCACAGCCGGCGGATCTTGCGGTAACTGTCCGACCGGGGATCCACGGCGGGCAGAACTTTGAACAGCACCAGCAGTGCCAGCGGCGAAAGCCAGCGCCACAGACACTGCTGCTTGCCCCACCAGCTGTTGACGCTGCCGTCCAGCGCCCACTGGCGGGGCACCTGGTCCGGCAGCGCGGGGTACAGCGCCAGGTGCCCCGCCAGCGACAGCACAGACAGGCCCAGCAGCACCCAGAACAGCTTCCAGCCCAGAACGGGCTGCCGGTCAATCTTTGTCGTTTTCATGATCAGAGCCCCCTTCCAGCAGGCCGAAATCGTAAAACCATTTCATCAGTTCCTGCAAAACGGTCAGATTCAGGTGGTAGATGATGCTTTGCCCCCGCCGCTCGTCCGTGACCAGGCCCGCGTCCCGCAGGATGGCCAGATGGTGGCTGACCGACGGCTTGGCCATGTCGAAATGGGCGGCGATCTCGCCCGCCGACAGATCCCCGCCGGACAGAAGTTCCAGGATCCTGCGCCGGGACGGATCGGCCAGCGCTTTGAATGCGTCCCCCATGGCGCGGCCCTCCTTTCCTGCGGACGATCTGAGATTTAGAAGTTTATCTAAATAAAGTATAGCACGCGCGCCCCCAAAACGCAAGGCGCCGGAGGCGAAAAGCACTCCGGCGCGGTAAAAAGATCAAAAAAAGCGTCAGGTCCCGGCGGAAAGCTGCCCGGCCAGCGCGTCCGGCACGGCGCCGGAATCGTCGGCGGCGACAGGGTCGGCATAGACCAGGTACCGGTTGGGCGTGGCGTAGGTGACGCCGAAAGGATAGCAGGTATACAGGATGCAGCTTGGCTCGGCGGCGCCCCAGCGGCACAGGTCGATCTCGGTCTCCTCGATCACCCGGGTCTCGGTGATCTGGTAGGAATAATCGCCCCAGGGCGTTTCCAGATGGATGATAGAGCCGATCTCGGCCGACTGCAGGTCAAAAAAGAAAGTGTTGGTGTGCGCGCCGATAAAGACGGTGCCGTTTTCGCCGGGAAGCACGCAGCCGTCGGCCGAATGGGCGCCCGCGCCGTTTGAAAACTGGCTGCCGGCGTCGCCCCAGTACAGCGTGCAGTCCACGTCGGTGCCCTCCACCCAGACGCGCCCCAGCTCGTCGCCGTCGGACAGGCCGTCCTTGAAGCTCTCCAGCCCGGCCAGCTGCTCGCTGCGGGCGGCACGGTAGGCCTCTGCCGCCGTCTCCGCCGCGCGAAGGTCGTCCAGCTGCCGCTGCAGATCGTCCATCTGCTGCTGCCGGGCGGCCAGCTGGCGCTCCAGCTCGGCCAGCGACTGCTCGACGTCGCGCAGTCGCAGCGTCTGCACCACGGCGGCCGCGCCGAACGCGACGGCCAGGATCACAGCGACGCAGAGCGCGGCAAGCCGCCGCGCATACCGCCGCTTCACAGCGCCCCGGCGGCCTGCGCCGCCAGGTAGGCTGCCGGGCCGCTCTGGTACAGGTCGCCCCCGTGGGCGTCCAGCAGCACCGTCAGCGGCATGTTCTCCACTTCCAGGCGGCGGACGGCCTCGCAGCCCAGGTCCGGCCAGGCGATGACCTGGCAGCTTTTGACGCTGCCGGCCATCAGTGCGCCGGCCCCGCCGATGGCGGCCAGGTAGACGGCACCGTTTTTGACCACCGAATCCTTCACCGCCTGGCTGCGCTTGCCCTTGCCGATCATGCAGGCAAGGCCCAGGTCCAGCAGCCGCGGGGTGTAGCTGTCCATGCGGCCGGCGGTGGTGGGGCCCGCCGCGCCGATGGCGCAGCCGGGGCGCTCCGGCGTGGGGCCGACGTAGTAGACGGCCGCGCCCTGCAGCTCAAAGGGCAGGGGCAGCCTCTGGTCCAAAAGCTCCATCATGCGGGCGTGGGCGGCGTCGCGGGCGGTGTACACCACGCCGGACAACAGCACCGTGTCGCCGGCGGTCAGCGGCGACAGGTCCGCTTTGGAAAGCGGCGTCTGCAAGCGATACTGCAAAACTTATTCCCCCTTCTGTGCACGGCGGTACAGCGCCTTGATCTCGGCGTGATGGCGGTTGACCATTTCCATCTCCAGCCGGCTGATCTGCGCCGGGTCGTCGTCGCGGCCGCCCAGCGGGATGTCGATGGGCGCGCGGCTGCGGCGCACGGCGTCCGGCTGGGCGCCCACGCCGTCCAGCGGAATGTCGATGTTCGGGTTACCTTTCAGGGCCATGGCGGTACCTCCTTGGCGGGTTTGTTGTCCGGGATGTTACAGCTCCGCGCTGGCCCGGCGGGTCACGTGGCAGCTGACGTTGACCGCCACCGGCAGGCAGGCCACATGGGTGGGCATCTGCCGGATGGCCACCCCCAGGCAGGTGGTGCGGCCGCCAAAGCCCTGCGGGCCGATGCCCATGGCGTTTACGGCGTCCTTCAGCTCGGCTTCCAGCGCGGCGTAGTAGGGGTCGGGGTTGGGCTGGTCCAGCGGGCGCAGCAGGGCCTCTTTGGCCAGGGCGGCGCACTTGTCAAAGCTGCCGCCGATGCCCACGCCCAGCACGATGGGCGGGCAGGGGTTGGCCCCGGCCTGGCGCACCGTGTCCAGCACAAAGTCCTTGACGCCCTGCACGCCGTCGGCCGGCTTGAGCATGGCCAGGCGGCTCATGTTCTCGCTGCCGGCGCCCTTGGGGGCGACGGTGATGCGGCAGCGGTCGCCCTCCGCCAGGTGCAGCGTCACAAAGGCGGGGGTGTTGTCGCCGGTGTTCACCCGCTTGAGCGGGTCGGCGGTGATGCTTTTGCGCAGGTAGCCCTTCTCGTAGCCGCGGCGCACCCCCTCGTCGATGGCGGCCTGCAGGTCGCCATCGATGCGGGCGTCCCGGCCCAGCTCCACAAAAACGCAGGCCATGCCGGTGTCCTGGCAGATGGGCAGTTCTTTGTCCGCCGCCGTGCAGAGGTTTTTCTGCAACAGGCCCAGCGTTTCTTTCGCCAGCGGCCAGGGTTCGGCCGCCTCGGCGGCGTCCAGCGCGGCTTTCACATCGGCGGGCAGGCAGGTGTTTGCCTGGATGCACAGCCGCTCCACCGCATCGGCGACGGCGGCGGCAGAAATGGTCCGGATGCTCATGCCCGCGCCACGCCGCTTTCCCGCGCGGCTTTCGCCACTGCGTCGGCCACGGCGCCCGCAATGCGGGGGTCAAAGGCTTTGGGCAGGATGTTGTCCTCGCACAGCTCGCTGTCCGGGATCAGGCCGGCGATGGCTTTGGCGGCGGCCATCTTCATGGCGGGGTTGATGTCCCGCGCCCGCACCGACAGCGCGCCCTTGAAGATGCCGGGGAAGGCCAGCACGTTGTTGACCTGGTTGGGGAAATCGCTGCGGCCGGTGCCGATCACCTGCACGCCGGCGGCTTTGGCCTGGTCGGGCATGATCTCCGGGGTGGGGTTGGCCATGGCAAAGACGATGGCGTCGGGGGCCATGGTCGCGGCCAGCTCCTGCGTCAGCGCGCCGGCCACCGAGGTGCCGATGAACACGTCCGCGCCGCGGATGGCGTCGGCCAGCGTGCCGGAGATCCGCTCCGGGTTGGTGATCTCGGCCAGCTGCGCTTTGTGGCCGGGCAGGCCGGCGGGGCGGCCGGGCACCAGGATGCCGTTTTCGTCCACCGCGACGATGTGCTTTGCGCCGGCGGTCATCAGCATCTTGATGATGGCGGTGCCGGCGGCGCCGGGGCCGTTCTGGACGATGCGCACATCCTCGATGCGCTTGCCCACCACCTTCAGCGCGTTGAGCAGGCCGGCC
>DWVD01000020.1 GCA_019120395.1 Candidatus Gemmiger faecigallinarum | reverse complement strand
TAGGCCAGCGCCACCTCGGCGCGCCGGGCCAGCCCCTCGGCCACCAGGTGCTTGGCGACGTACCGGGCGGCATAGCAGGCGGAGCGGTCTACCTTGGAGGGGTCCTTGCCGCTGAACGCGCCTCCGCCGTGCCGCGCATAGCCGCCGTAGGTGTCCACAATGATCTTGCGGCCGGTCAGGCCGGTGTCGCCCTGGGGTCCGCCCACCACAAAGCGGCCGGTGGGGTTGATGTAGTAGCGGGTGTGCTCGTCCAGCAGGTCGGCGGGGATGGTGGCGCGGATGACCTGCTCCATGATGTCGTCATGCAGCTGGCTCATGGCCACTTCCGGGCTGTGCTGGCTGGAGATGACCACCGCGTCCACCCGCGCCGGGCGGCCGTCGCGGTACTCCACGGTGACCTGGCTCTTTCCGTCGGGGCGCAGGTAGGGCAGCGTGCCGTTTTTGCGCACCTCGGTCAGGCGCTTGGCCAGCTTGTGGGCCAGGCTGATGGGCAGCGGCATCAGTTCGGGGGTCTCGTCGCAGGCAAAGCCGAACATCATGCCCTGGTCGCCGGCGCCGGCCACCTCGTCGTTGGTGCCCAGCGCAATGTCGGGGCTTTGGTTGTCGATGTTGGTGATGACGCCGCAGGTGTCGCCGTCAAAGCCGTACTTGGCGCGGTCGTAGCCGATGTCCCGGATGACCTGGCGGGCAATGCCGGGGATGTCCACATAGCAATTGGTGGTGATCTCGCCCATGATGTGGACCAGGCCGGTGGAGCAGGCGGTCTCGCAGGCGACGCGGGCGCCGGGGTCCTTTTCCAGGATGGCGTCCAGCACCGCGTCGGAGATCTGGTCGCAGATCTTGTCGGGATGCCCTTCGGTGACGGATTCGGATGTGAACAGAACTTTGGACATAGGTTTTCCTCCCTGTCAGTTGGCGGACGGGGCGTTTGCGGCGCATACCTGCGCCCCGCCGGTCCCCGCCCTGGTGTGGTTTGCTCAGAAAACGCAACTGCCGGGATCGTTTTGGCGTGCACAAAACAAAAGGCGCGCAGGTTCCAAAAGAGCCTGCGCGCCCGCGCTTATCTTTCGGTTCCCCGCAGGAATTGGCACCTTACGCTTGCCGCGCAGGTTGCCGGGCTTCACAGGGCCTGTTCCCTCAGCCACTCTTGATAAGTTGCTATTCTGATGTAAAGGCCAGCCGTTCGGGGTCGCCGTGTTTCGGGCGTTCCCTTGGGCTTGCGAGTGAAATCATATCATTTCGCTGCGGAATTGTCAACGGGTGGACGTTGCACACTTCGGGCAGTTTGGGCAATCTTTGCCCATTTGCCCTCTGCTGTGTCAAACGCCGCGGGCGGCGCGGGTCTGCCGGCCGTGCAGAATGGGCGAAAGCGGCTTGTAGATCAGGAAGCAGAGCACCGAATCCACCAGCCCCTTGACCAGCGTGAAGGGCATGTTGAACACCAGCAGGCAGGCCAGCAGGCTGCCCATGCCGGGGTTGATCTCCCGGTAAGCGGCCAGGATGGCGTCCATGCCGCCGTACATGGTGGCGTACACCGGGTAGCTGATGAAGAAGTTGACCGGCACGCTGACCAGCGCCATGACCACGGCCCCCGCCAGCGAGGCGACGACCGCGCCGCGGCGGGTCTTGTTGCGGCGGTACAAAAGGCCCGCCACGCCGGTGAACGCCGCGCCGATCAAAAAGTTGCAGACCTCGCCGATGCCGCCGGTGGAGCCGTGGAACAGCGCCGCCAGCACGTTTTTGACCAGGCAGACGGCCACGCCGTAGCCGGGTCCCAGGCTGAAGGACGCCAGCAGGGCGGGCAGCTCGGACACGTCCATCTTGACAAAGGACGGGATGAGCATGGGGATGGGGAAATCCAGCATCATCAGCACGCAGCCCACGGCGGACAGCATGGCGGTGACGGCAAGGGGACGGATGGAACTTTTTGCCTGCATAACAAATACCTCCCTGGCCGGCGGTGCAGTGTGCGCCGGCCGATGCAATGGTTGAGCCAGCCCCAAAGGGCTGCACGGATCGGGTGTGCCTGGGGTCCGTCCAAAATTTTTGGTGGGATCCAGATACTCCCCGGGAAAGCCGGCAACAGCTTGTTGGAACCGGGAGGTCTTTATCCTGCAAACAAAACGCCCTGCCAGTGAAAACACTGACAGGGCGGACTGCTGGCATGGCAAACAGCTTCCGTTTCTTCCATCCGGACTATACCGTCGGCCCCGGAATCTCACCGGGTCAGCGCCTGGCGCGTTTTTGTCAACGTGCCAGGCGGTCGCGGGCTGTACCGCCGGTGGGGAATTTCACCCCGCCCTGAAACAGACTTTCTATCCCCTATTATAGCAGGCATTTTGAAAAATGCAACCCGCTGTGGTACAATACAGGCAGGCATCCGCCGCGCCGTCCCGGACCGTGCGGCCTGCCGGCGCAGAAGGGAGCTTTGCCATGAGCGAATCCAACATTGTCGTTTGGGTCACAGCCTATTCCACGCTGCTGCGCATCGTGCTGGCGGCGGTTTTGGTGCTGGCCGGCCTGCTGGGAGCACGGGCTTTCCGGGCGCTGTTCCAGCTGATCCAGACCCGGTTCGAGCCGCACTGGCCGGAATGGGTGCAGATCCTGTTCAACGGCTTTACCGAGTCGACCATCCTGTTTGGGCGGTGCCTTTTGTGGTATTTTGCCTTTCTGGCGCTGCCCTGGCCGGAAAGCTGGGCGCCCAGCCTGACCGGCGGCGCCACCACGGTGCTGTCCATCGCGGCGGCGCTGCTGCTGACGCGGGGGCTTTGGAACTCGGCCCACATCTGCCAGCTGCTTTTGCGCAGCACCCAGAACAGGCTGGACCTGGAGACCAACAAAACGATGAATCTTTTCTTTGAAAAGATCTACCGGGCTTTGGTGTTCCTGTTCGGCTGCATCCAGATCCTGACGATTTTGGGCTTTGACGTCAACGCGCTGATCGCCGGCGCCGGCGTTGTGGGCATTGCGGTGTCGCTGGGCGCGCAGTCCACCCTGTCCAACCTGATCGCCGGGGTGGCGCTGGTGATCGAGCGGCCTTTCGGCATCGGGGACTGGATCGTGCTGGGCAGCTTTGAGGGCACGGTGGAGGACATCTCCTTCCGCTCCACCCGCATCCGCGCGCTGGACAACAGCGTGATCACGGTGGAGAACTCCAAGGTCAGCGCCGAGTACATCTGCAACACCACCACCCGCTCCAACCGGCTGTTCAGCTGCACCGTGGGCCTGACCTACAACACCCCGCGGGAGACGCTGGAACGGCTGTGCACCGATCTGGTGGCCATGATGAACGCCGATGACCAGGTGATCAACGGCAGCGCCGAAGCCACGCTGTCCGCGTTCAACGCGTCCAGCATCGACATCGACGTGCGCTGCTACACCACCGCGCTGGGCGGCGCCGCTTTCCGCGCGCTGAAGGACAAGCTGAACCGCAAGATCATGGACCTGGTGGCGCAGGACGGCTGCGACTTTGCCTTCCCCTCCACCACCGTCTACCTGGAGAAAAACGACGGCTGACCCCGCCGCCTGTCCGCCAAACCATCCAAGCAAAAAGCCCGGCTCCGGTTTTACCCCGGAGCCGGGCTTTTCCCGTTCAGGTCCCGCCGGCGTCAGGCGTGGGCGTCGTCTGCGCCCCGTCGTCCGCAGCGGCCGTGCCGCCGTCCGCAGCGTCCCCCGCATCCTCCGCCGGGTCCGGCGTGGGTGTGGGCGTAGGCGCGGGCGTGGTTTCCGCCGGGGTAAAATAGCTGACGATGCTGCCATCGGTGCGCTGGATCGAGACATCCAGCGTGCCGCGGTCGGTGGACGCCAGGCCGGTGCCGTCCACATCCAACACGATCTGCGAAGCGATCCGCAGCTTGTAATCCATGTTGTTGGCTGTGCCCAAAACGACCGACACCCGGCCGTCGTACAGGAAATTGATCTCCTCCAGGTCGGTCAGCGAGATCGAGGTCACGCCGTCCAGCAGGCTGTACTGTTCCAGCGTGTCGATCAGCTGGGCCAGGACTGTGTCGGTGCGGCTGGCCGCGGCCGATTCCGCCGTCTCGGCCGTAGCCGGCTGCGCGGAGGGGTCCAGCAGTGAGAGATAGCTGCCGGGCGTCTGCGGCTGGCGGGGATCCAGGTTGGCCTCCAGCAGGATCAGCCCGTCAGGCTGCGACGAATCGCTGCGCAGCACCTTCAGCCCGTCGCTCAGGACCAGCCAGCCGGCGGACGTCTGCATTGCAAATCGCTCGGTGGCGGGCTGGACTTTGATCACCACCGTGCCCGGCATCTGGATGTCCACCTGCACCACATCCAGGTACGGCAGCTGCGCCTGCAGCTCCTCCGACTTCTGGCGCGTGGAAAATCCGAACAGGTTGTCCCCCACCTGCACGCCAAGCAGCTCTAGGATCTGTTCCTCGGTGTAAATGCCGGTGTTTGCAGGGGTGGTCCGGTCGGTGTTCTCCACGCGGAAGTCCGTGACCTTGAACAGCAGGTTGATGGAGAGCACCACGCCCAGGGCCAGCACAGCCAGCACGCACACGACGCCCAGGATCTTGCGCCTGCGCCGGATACGCATTTTTTCCACCTGGGTCACCCGGCGGCGCTGGCGCGGCGCGCCGGGGCGGTACGCCGCGCTTTGGGGGTTGCGGCTGGCCTGGGTGGGGCGGGCGGCGGAGCCTGCCGCCGCCCGGTAGCGCCCCTGCCGGGCCTGCCCGGACGACTGCCCGGTCCGGGAAGGCTGGCGGGCAGCGTCGCCGCGTACCGACGGCTCGCGCCGTGGCGGCGCGGCGCGCTCTGCCCTGCCTGCCGGCGCGTTTTTCCGCGCGCTGGACGGGGCAGAGCGCTTTTCCAGGCCGACCCGGCTGCCCAGGCCGCGTTTGGGCGGCACCGTCTGGCGCGGGCGCTGCGGCGGGCGATTTTTCGGCCGGGAAGCCGAATGGGCGGCCGCGCCGGACTTTTGCCTGCGGCTTTGCTGGTCGCGGTCCATTCGTCAGCCTCCCTCCGTGTTGTGTTGCGTCCAGGTTCCCGTCAGCTGCAAAGTTTTTGCAGCGCTTCGGTGATTTTGGCCAGGCTGTCCGGCTGGCCCAGCGTTTTGGCCTGCTGCCCCATCGTCTGCAGCCGCCCCGGTTCTTCCAGCAGCTTCTGCACCACGGCGATCAGCTTCTCGCCGGTCAGATCCTTTTCCTCGATCACCACCGCTGCGCCGGCCTTTTCCAGCTCCAGCGCATTGTAATACTGATGGTTTTCGGCCACATTGGGGCTTGGCACCAGGATGGACGCCCGCCCCATGGCTTCCAGCTCTGCCAACGTCAGCGCACCGGACCGGGAGATCACCAGGTCCGCCGCCGACAGCAGCTCCGGCATATTGTCGATATATTCCCGCACCATCAGGCGTTTGCCGGGGGCAAAGCCCTTCTGCTTGCCCAGGTCCCGGAACAGCTCGACCCCGCGGCTGCCTGTGGCGTGCAGGTGGATGACCTTCTGCCCGGTCTGCTGTTCCCAGGCGCACAGGTCGGCCACCACCTCGTTGATGCGGCGGGCGCCCAGGCTCCCGCCAAAGCTCAGGATCACCGTGTCGGCGCCGGCGTCCAGACGGGCGCGTGCGGCGGCCCTGTCCTGGGTGAACAGTTCGGGACGGACCGGGTTGCCCACCACGATGGTCTTATCGGGCGCGCCCAGCTTTTCCACCGCGGCGGCGCTGGCCGCCATGACCAGATCCACTTCTTTGGCCAGCAGCTTGTTGGTCACGCCGGGGAAGGCGTTCTGCTCATGGATGGCGGTGTGGACGCCCCGCTTTGCGGCCGCCCGCACGATAGGCCCGCTGACGTACCCGCCGCAGCCGATGACCAGGTCCGGTTTTACCTCGCGCAGGATAGCGGCGCACCGGGGGCCGCTGACCGCCAGGTGCCAAGCCGCCACCACATTGCGCCGGATGTTGTTCAGCGTCAGCTTGCGCTGAAAACCGTTGATCTCAATATGATGGAACGGGTACCCTGCTTTGGTGACCAGCCCGTACTCCATCCCTTCGCGCCGGCCGGCAAAGTGGATCTCGGCCGAGGGAAGGGCGGCGCTCAGCGCGCCGGCAATGGCAAGCGCCGGGTTGATGTGGCCGGCGGTGCCGCCTGCAGCGATCAGTACACGCATGGATGATTCCTCCAGTCCGGGCCTTGCGGCAAGGCCCTCAAGTACGCCAAAAAGCCGGCTGCCCCCTTTGCAGGGCCGGCGCGGGAAGGCGGCTGCCGGCGTTGCGGCAAAGGCTGACGTCCTCCGGCCCGCCCTGCCTTGCCGGGTGCGGCCAGGCTGTAAGCGGTCTCAGATGGTGCTGGTGGGTTCGCGGCGGCGGTAGGTGGTGCGCCGGGTCGCCCGCTCCAGCTTATGGGCAAATTCCTCGCGGCTGCGCCGCCGCTGTTCCTCTATGCGGGCGTTGCCCACCCGGGAAATACTCAGCATGATGCCCATCTCGCCCAAAAGCATCAGAAGGCTGGTGCCGCCCGACGAGAAAAAGGGCAGACTGATGCCGGTGTTGGGGATGGTGTTGGTGACGACGCCGATGTTGCAGAACACCTGCCAGGCGATCTGCCCCATGATGCCCACCCCCATCAGGCTGCCGAACAGGTCCGGCGCGCGCATGGCGATGAGGATCCCCTGGACGATCAGCGCGGCGAACAGCAAAATGCAGACCAGCGCGCCGATAAAGCCCAGTTCCTCGCAGATGATGGGAAAAATGAAGTCGTTGGTGACCTCCGGCAACCACTGGTGCTTTTGCACGCTGTCGCCGATGCCCCGGCCGAACAGCCCGCCCGATGCGATGGAATAAATGCTCTGGGCCGTCTGGTCGGTCATGGTGGAAACGTCGTAGGAAAACAGCTGCCAGCCGTCCAGGCGCGTCTGAACATAGTTCTCCTGGCTGCTCAGCAGGTAGATCATGCCGGCCGCGCCGGCTGCAATGGTCGGCAGCATGAATTTCAGGCCGCAGCCGCCGCAGATCAGCATGGTGAAATAGATCATCAGGATCAGGATAATGGCCGACCAGTGGGGCTGCAGGCGGATCAGCAGCAGGATGGGCAGCAGCGGCAGCGTGGGCAGAAGGATGCCGTACAGGAACGTCTTTTTCTTTTCCCGGTGCCCTTCCACAAAAGCCGCCGTGCCCAGTATCACCGAAAACTTTGCCAGCTCCGACGGCTGGAAGGTGACGCCGAACACCTCCACCCAGCGGTGGACGCCGGCCTCCTGGTTGGTGGAGTTGTTGCTGAACAGCGCCGCCGCCAGCAGTACCAGCGTCACCACATACAGGTACCAGTTCAGGTGCCGCAGCGCGCGGTAATCCAGCGCCGAAAGAAAAAACATGGCGGCAACGCCGACAATGGCAAAAATCAGCTGCTGACGGATCTGGCTGAGGCTGTCGCCCGTTTCCTGATAGGAGACCGAGTAACTGGCCGAGAACAGCATGACCAGGCCATAGGCCAGGATGACCAGAAGCGTGACGGCAAAATACCAGGAGATCGGCCCCCGGTCCTTCTTGCGCAGGGGCAGTTCCCTGGCCAGAGAGATCATCGGCGCAAACAGAAATTGTAGCAGTTCGGTGGTGGTGTGCAATGGGCTTGCCCCCTCTCGTGCAGGCTGCCGCCCCAAATTGGACGCCGCGCCGGGCAGGTCCAGCCGGCGCGGCCGCAGACAAAACTTCAGGCGATCAGGTAAGATAAATGTAGAATACGCCCAGCGCCGCCCCCATCAGGGCGATCAGGCTGAAAAAGGCGTCGATCTTTACTTCCTTCCAGCCGCGCATTTCAAACGCGTGGTGGATGGGCGTCATGCGGAAGATCCGCCTGCCGTGGGTCAGCTTGAAATAGACCCGCTGGATCACCACCGTCATGGCGTCCCAGATATAAACGATGCCAAAGAACAGCACCAGCTCCGGCCGGCAGAGCACAAAGGCCAGCGCGGTGACGATGCCGCCCAGGAACATGCTGCCGGTATCGCCCATAAAGACCTTGGCCGGGTAGAAGTTCCACACCAGGAAACCGGCGCAGGCGCCCGCCGTGGCCGTGGCCACGATGGAAACATGATAGTATCCCAGCAGGCTGGCGCCCACCAGGTATCCCAGCATCGACACAAAGGTCACGCAGGAGTCCAGGCCGTCCAGGCCGTCGGTCAGGTTGACGGCGTTGACCATAAAGATGATGCCGAAAAACGCGATGGGATAGTAAAACAGCCCCAAATCGACCGAACCGCCGCCCGGCAGGGTGATGACCGTCGTCAAAAGGCCCAGGGCGTTCAGGCCGGCCATAAAGCCGCCGGTGACGGCAAACTGCAAAATCAGTTTCTGCCAGGCGATCAGCCCCAGATTGCGGTGGCGCACCACCTTGATAAAATCATCCAGAAAGCCGATAAACCCGGAACCGCCAGCCAGGAACATGACCAGCAGCACGGCCTGGACCTGCTGGTCGCCGATCAGTTCCGGCGCGTAACGGCGGAACCCGACAAACACCAGCACCAAAGCCAGCGCAATGCCAAGGATAAAGCAGAAGCCGCCCATGGTGGGCGTGCCCTGTTTTTTGTTGTGCCAGGTCGGCCCGCTTTCGCGGATGGTCTGGCCAAAATGCAGCCGATGCAGCGCGGGAATCAGCACGCAGCCCGACAGTGCCGTGATCGAAAAGGCGCCGACTGCAGCGGCAATCAGCATCCAGGAGACCATCATCCCCATGAAAAAACTCCCCCAAATACCTCCGGCCGGCGGCAGGGGCGGCGCTGCGGCCGCCCCGCCGGCCGGGGCGAAATCTCGTTTACAAAGTCTGGTAGAACCGGCTCAGCACCTCGTCGAGCTTCATCGCATGGCTGCCTTTGGCCAGCAGCGCGTCGCCCTCGCGTACATTTTGCCTTACATATCCTACCACTTCCGACTCCGTTTCGCAATGCAAAGATGTTACACCTTTTTCTGCGGCGGCCTGCGCCGTCGCTTTGCTCCGCGGGCCGTAGGCGATTACCAGGTCCACGCCTGCCCCGGCGGCCCACTCGCCGACCTGGCGGTGCGCCTCCTCGCTGACCTCGCCCAGTTCCAGCATATCGCCCAGCAGGGCGATCCTGCGCCGGGCGGGCGTTCCCTGCAGAACCTGCAGCGCCGCGCGCATGCTGTCCGGGCTGGCGTTGTAGCAGTCTTCAATGACGGTGACGCCGCCTTTGTGCACGATATGCTGCCGCATACCGGTGGTCTGATAGTTCGAAAGCGCCGCAGCCGCGCGGGCCGGGTCCAGCCCCAGGCGGGTGGCGGCGGTGTAGGCCGCCAGCGCGTCGCTGACGGTGTGCAGCCCCACGGTGGGGATCTGCACCGGGAACTCCCCGTGCTCCCGGTCCGAAAGCACAAATCGGGTGCCGTCGCCGTCCTGCTCGATCTTCACCGCGCGGACGTCGGCGTCCTGGCTGTCGATGCCGAACCAGACCGGGCGGAGCCGGGCCGGCAGCTTGGCCGTGGGCAGCAGGTCGTCGTCGGCGTTCAGCGCCAGCGGCGCGCCGTCCGGCAGGCCGTGGCACAGTTCCAACTTTGCTTTCAGTATATTCTCGCGGCTGCCCAGATTTTCCAGGTGCGACACCCCGATGCGGGTGATGATGCCCGCCGACGGCCGGGCGGCGCGGGCCAGCCGGTCGATCTCTCCCAGCGCGCTCATGCCCATTTCCACCACGGCATACTCGGTGGCGTCGTCCAGGCGGAACAGCGTGTTGGGCAGGCCGATCTCGTTGTTCTGGTTGCCCTCGGTCTTTAAGGTATTGCCAAAAGCGGAAAGCACCGCATAGCAGAATTCCTTTGTGGTGGTTTTGCCCACGCTGCCGGTCACGCCGATCATCAGCGGGCTGAACAGCATGCGGTAGTTGGAAGCCATGCGCACCATGGCGTGATGGCTGGAGGGAACCAGGACGGTACGGTCCTCCGGCACGCCGTCAACGGGATGGTTGGCCACCACATAGGCCGCGCCGGCGCCATACGCCGCCGCCGCATAGTCGTGGCCGTCCACATGCTCGCCCGGGAAGCAGACGAAAACGCAGCCCGGGGCGACCTTGCGGCTGTCGGTCACGACCGCAGTGATCGGTTCCGGCCCGGCCAGAGCCAGACCGGCCAGCAGTTGATTAGCAGGGATCGGTTTCATCTTGCATCGCTCCTTTTGTTTCAGATCATTGCCGGGGCCGCAGCCGCGGCCCCGGTCAGCCGCCGGCGGTCTCTGTGCCGCTGTCGGCGGCAGGCTCCGGCTCGGCGGTCCCGCCCGTGTCGCCCCCTGTGTCCTGGGACGCGGCGGTCGTGATGGTAATAACGGTGCCCATGGCGACGCTCTCGCCTTCGGCAACGCTCTGCCCGGTGACAAGCGCGCTGCCGTCGCCTTCCAGCTGGGCGTTGATCCCGGCGGCGTTGAGCATCTGCACCGCAAAGCTGCCGCTTTTCCCGACCACATTCGGCACGGTGACCATCTGGTCGGCGGTGGATTGGGTGTACAGATAAACGGTGGAACCCACCGGCACCACCGTGCCGGCGGCCGGGCTCTGGTGGACCACCGTGCCGGTGCCCTCCACCAGCTCATGGCCCAGACCGGCCTTGTTCATCTCCACCTGGGCATTGACCCAGGAACTGTTGTTGTTGCCCACAACATTGGGCACCACCGTCGTCTCGCCGGTGTCGTACTCGGGGTCGCGCTCCAGGCCCAGATAGGGGGCGATCTCGCTGATGATGTTGCCCGCGATGGGGGCGACGATCTGGCTGGAGGAGTCGGTCACCCAGCGGGGGTCGTCCACCATGACAAAGACCTCGATCTCGGGGTCGTCGATGGGCAGCACGGCGGCAAAGCTGTTCTGCTTGTGGTAGTCGCCGGTGGAAAGCACTTCCCTGCCCAGGTTCTCAGAGGTGCCGGACTTGCCGCCGATGCGGTAGCCGGCCACGTAGGCGTTGCGGCAGGAGCCGGAGGTATCGGTGCGGACACCGTGGCCCACGACCTGTTCCATCATGGTGCGCATCTCGGCGCTGACTTCCTCCGAAATGACCTGGCGGCGGATGGTGGTGTCCACGCTGGAGACCACATTGCCGTTGGAGTCGGTAATGCTGCCGACCACATGGGGCGTGACCAGGTAGCCGCCGTTGACGACCGCCGCCACCGCCGTGGCCATCTGCAGCGGCGTGCAGGTCTGCGCCTGGCCGAAAGAGCTGGAGTCCAGGTTCGCTTCGGTCAGCGCAAGGGCGTCGGCGTCATGATATTCCATCCAGCGCGTCTCAAAGGGCAGGTCGACGCCGGTGCGCTCGGTAAAGCCAAACGCATCGAAGTAGTCGTAAAAGACCTGCGCCCCCAGCTTCAGGCCCACCTGGATGAAATAGATGTTGCAGCTGTTGTTGAGCGCGGCCGCCATGTCCTGGACGCCGTGCACCGCGTTGCTGGCGCAGTGGTAGGTGTGTTCGTACAGGTCACTGCCCTCGTTGATCAGCCAGCCCGCGCTGGTGCAGGCAAACTGCTGGCTGGTATCCATCAGGCCGGAATCCAGCGCGGCGGCCGCCGTGACCAGCTTGAACACCGAGCCGGGATAGTACAGCTCCGTGATGTTCTTGTTGCGCCACTGTGCCTCGCGCATCATGCCCTGCAGCCGGGAGTATTCCTCGTCGCTGCCGATGACGCCGTCGCTGATGATCTCCTGCAGCTCGGTGGTGTCGCCCAGGCGGCTGACCAGGATGTCCGTGGTCTCCTCGGTCAGCGTGCCGCTGTCCAGGATGGCCTGCATCTCGCTGTCGTAGATGGTATAGGGATCGTTGGGGTCGTACTGGTTCATGCTGGCCATGGCCAGGATCTCGCCGGTATTGACGTTCATGACAATGGCGCATGCGCGGCTTTTTACATCAAAATCAACGATCGCCTGCTGCAGGTACTCCTCAACGATGGCCTGGATATTGTCGTCGATCGTCAGGTTCAGGTTCATGCCGTCGATGGCGGCGTGGTAGTTCGCCTCGCTGTCGTTGAGCACGATGCCGCCGGCGCTTTCCAGCGCCACGCTGCGCCCCGGCGTGCCGGCCAGGATGTCGTTATAATAGTTTTCCAGCCCGTACAGACCGTTCCCCTCGCTGTCGGTAAAGCCCAGCACCGACGACATGAAGGCGCCGTAGGGGTATTCCCGCTGGGAGGACTGCTCCTGATACAGGTACAGCACCGTTTTGCCCGCCTGCTCGTTGAGGGCGTCGGCGTAATCCAGGATCGCCTCGGCGGTGGGCATGTCCAGCCCGCGCGCCAGGACGCGATATTTGCGCTCGCTCATGGAAAGATTCTCGGCCACGCTTTCGGCGGTGACCGCATTGCCGGACAGCGCGGCGATCTGCTCGCTGGCCTGCTGGATGTAGGCCGGATCACAGCGGGAAGGGTCGGCCACAATGTTCCACACCACGCTGCTTTTGGCCAGCAGCTTTCCGGTGGAGCTGTAAATGGAGCCGCGCGTGGCGGGGATGGTGGTATCCGACATCTGCTGCGCCGTGGCGTCGGCGCTGAAGGTCTCGTAATCCCGGATCTGCAGCACATACAGCTGATAGATCAGGATGCCGAACCCCAGCAGCAGAAAGATGGCCACCAGGATCAGCGTGCGGATACGCATGCCCCGGTCCGCGCCGTACTGCTCCATTTCCGGCCTGCGGGGGGGATCATTCGAACGATTGGACATGGCTGGGTATTTCCTTTGATTCTTTACAGACAAAGATGCGAAAAGCGTGCCTGCCGGCGATCCGGCCGCACGCTTTCTGCCGGCGGTATGCCGCGTGCGGCGCAAACGGCCGCGCGGTCAGGGATCCAGGTTGCCAAGCAGGCTGAGCGCCGCCGCCTGGAAGTTGGACAGCAGCCGGGACAGCGGGCTTTCGCTGCGGCGGATCAGACCCTCGCTCTCCAGGTTCAGATAGGTGATCTGGCTGGCGTCCGCCTTGACCAGGCCCAACTCGCCCTCGGCAATGGCGGCAATGTTGTTGCTGCTGGTGATATTGTCCATCTGGCCGGACAGGTAGTCGTAAGTGCTCTGCGCCTCGGCCAGCTGCTGGCGGGTGGATTCGATTTCGCCCGAAAGCTCCGTGCTGATGGCCTGGCTGTACAGCAGGCTGACGATCAGCCCCAGGACCAGCACCGACACCAGCACCGTGCGCATGGCATAGGCAGCCTGACGCAGTTTTTCCAGCCGCGCGCGTCCGCCCTTTACGACCCGCACGCGGGGGGCCCGGTAGTGCGTCTCCGTTTTGCCCCGAAGATCATAAGCAGTCTGCGTCATAGGTGTTTCTCCCCTTTCGCCTGCGGCGGCGCTGCGGCCGTCCGCTGGCAGCGTTACAGTTTTTCCAGTACCCGCAGCTTGGCCGACCGGCTGCGGCGGTTCTCTTCCAGTTCTCCGGCGTCGGCCTCCACGGGGCGGCGGGTGATCAGCCGTGCTTTGGCCCTGCCGCCGCACACGCACACCGGCAGTTCCGGCGGGCAGGTACATTTCTGCGCCCAGCGGCGGAACTTGTTCTTGACCAGCCGGTCTTCCAGGCTGTGGAAAGTGATGACGCACAGCCGCCCGCCGGGGGCCAAAACGTCAAAGATGCCGTCCAGCCCCTCGTTCAGCGCGTCCAGCTCGCCGTTTACGGCAATGCGGACAGCCTGAAAGGTGCGGCGGGCGGGGTTTTTGTGCTTGCGCCGTTCGACCGGAGGTACCGCGGCGGCCACCAGCTCGGCCAGCTGCATCGTCGTCCGGATGGGGCGTTCGGCCCGGGCGGCGACGATCTTGCCGGCGATCTGCCAGGCATAAGGCTCCTCGCCGTAATCCCGCAGGATCCGGGCCAGTTCCTCTCTGCCCAGGGTGTTGACCAGGTCCGCCGCGGTAGGGCCGGACTGGCTCATGCGCATGTCCAGCGGCGCGTCGGCATGGTAGGAAAACCCCCGGGCGGCGTCGTCCAGCTGATGGCTGGAAACGCCCAGATCCAGCAAAGCGCCGTTGATCTGCCCGATCCCCAGCTCCGCCAGCACGCGGGGCGCCTCGCGGAAATTGGCCCTGACCACCCGGGCGGGAAGGCCCTTAAGCCTTTCGGTGGCGGTTGCCACCGCATCCGGGTCCTGATCGAGCGCGATCAGCCGCCCGGTGGTCAGGCGCTTTGCAATCTCGCGGGAATGGCCAGCGCCGCCCGCCGTGCCGTCCAGATAGGTCCCGGCAGGGTCGATGGCCAGCCCGTCCATGCACTCGTTGAGCAAAACGGGAACGTGATGAAATTCCATGTACTGCTTCCTTTCCCGTTTTTTCGGCCCCGCATCGGCGCGGGTCCGCCAGTCCGTGCCGTTCAGAAGTCCAGGTCCTCCATCGCGGCGGTAAAGTCCTCGTCCGCACCCGCCTGGGTCTCGTTCCAGGCGGCGGTATTCCAAATCTCGGCAAATTCCCGGTTGCCGATGATGGTCACATCGTGGTCCAGGCCGGCGTACTCCCGCAGCTTTGCAGGCAGCTGGATGCGCCCCTGCTTGTCCGGCGTGACCTCCACGGCCGAGCTGTACAGCATCCGGGTGACTTTGCGGCCCTTGACCAAGCCCTTTTCCTCGATTTTTTCCGCGATCTTTTCAAACTGTTCCACCGGGAAAGCGGCCAGGCAATGGTCCAGCCAGCAGGTGACGATAAACGTCTGCCCCATCTCGTCGCGGAACCTGGCGGGGAAATTCAGCCTGCCTTTGGCGTCGACGGCATAATCGTACTGCCCCATCAGCATGGCATTTTCCCCCTTTCGACGGTTTTTGACATAGCATTGTGAAGTTGCTGTGGAAAACCCGGTTGAAAATGTGGATAACTCTCCACTTTTCACCTCTGCAAACCACTTTTACCCACAATCGCAGTTCTATAATACCAAATCCAGGGGTAAAAAACAAGCCCGCAGCGGTCGAAAACCGCTGTGGGCAGTAAATTTTCATATTTGTAACACAGGGGGACGCCGGCGTCTTTTCCTTCCCGGGCACGCCGCTGCGCCGCTTTTTGGCGCATCCTGTCCGCAGGCTGTGGCCCCGCCCTCACTTGGGGCGGCGCGCCCCGCGCGAGGTGGCGTTGCGCAGGTTCAGGCGGGTATTTTTGATGTCCGCGATGCTGCGCGCCATGGTTTCCTCGGTATTTTTCAGGATCGTCTCGCAGTAGGTGGTGGCGCTCTTGCTGATCTCGCGCCCCTGGTTCTGCGCCGTGGTCAGGATCTCCACCGCGTGCTTCTGCGCCCGCTTGACGATCTCCTGATCCGAAGTGATGGCCTTGGCCCGCTCCTCCGCCTGGCGGATGATGGCGTCCGCCTCCTGGTGGGCATCCTGCACGATGCGCTCCCGGTCCTCCACGATCTTTTTGCTCTGGCGCATCTCGTCCGGCAGGTTGGCGCGCACATCGTCGATGATGTCGCGCATTTTATCCACATCCACCACGCGCTTGCCGGCCGAGAACGGCATGGCCGTGCCTTCCTCCAGCGTTTCTTCCATCAGGTCAAGCAATTCGTCCACGTTCATGGCTGTACCTCCAAAGACTGTCGAAACTTTCTATCCGTCAATATCGGAAACCGGCTCAATCCTGCGCCCGCTTCTCGTAGCGGGTCACCAGGATCCGGCCGTAGGTGTATTGTCTGGCGCGCGCCAGCTCCCCCGCCGTCTCCGGCAGAAAGGCTTCCCGCTCGCTCTCGCACAAAACGACGCCGCCCGGCGCCACAATGCGCGAAAGCTCCGGCAGCACCCTGGCCAGCGTATCATGTCCAAACGGCGGATCCAGCAAAACCAGGTCGAACGGCCCCCGCGCCGCGGCCAAAAACGCAAACGCATCGCAATTGTGCAGTTTGCTTTTCATTTCCACACGGGCGGCGCGGCAGTTTTCGCGCACCACCGCAAAGGCTTCGGGCGAGGCGTCCACAAAATCGCAGGTGACCGCGCCGCGGGACAGCGCCTCGATTCCTAGCTGGCCGCTGCCGGCAAACAGGTCCAGCACCCGCGCCCCCGGCACCAGGAACTGGACGCTGGAGAACATGGCCTCCTTGACGCGGTCGATGGTCGGGCGGGTGATCTCCTGCCCGGGCAGCGCTTTCAGCACTTTGCCGCGGGCGGTACCTGCAATGACGCGCATGGGCTGGCTCCTTTCCTCTGCCTTCAACACGGCCGGTTTTGCCGTTTTGCACGGCAGGGTACAGTTTTGTATCTACCATTATGCTGATTTTGCGGGTCGTTGTCAATAGCGCCCCGCCGGCCGGGAACCGTCTGTCCCGCCCGGCCGCCCCAAAAACGCCGATGCCCGCCGGGGCGGGCGGGCAGGTTTTTATTGCATCTGATCCGGGTAGGTGTGGGTGCAGACCTCGTAGATCTTGTCCCGCAGAGCGGCGAAATCGCCAAAGGCCAGCGGTTTGTTGTTGGGGTTGCGCAAAAGCGCCGCCGGGTGCAGCGTGGCCATAAACAGCGTGCCCTGCTTGTCAAAGAATTTGCCGTGATCCTTGGTGACCGAGAACTTGGGTTCGATCATCTGCTGGGCCGCGATACGGCCCAGACAGACCACGATCTTGGGGCGCAGGATGCGGAACTGCTCCCGCAGCCAGGGCATGCATGCGGCGGATTCCGCCGGCAGCGGGTCCCGGTTCTGGGGCGGGCGGCACTTGACGATATTGGCGATGAAAACATTTTTCTCGCGGCTCAGCCCCACCGCCTCCAGATAGCTGTCCAGCAGCTTGCCGCTGCGCCCCACAAAGGGCAGCCCCTGCTCGTCCTCATTGGCGCCGGGGCCTTCGCCCACAAACAGCACCTCGGCGTCGGGTACGCCTTGGCCAAACACCACGTTGGTGCGGGTCTCGCACAAATCGCAGCGGCGGCAGGCCAGGCATTCCTGTTTCAGCGTTTCAAAATCCATGGCGTTTTCCTCACAATCCGGTTTTGCTCAAAACGGGACGCCCCGCCGGGCATCAGCAGTCGGCGCAGACGGTGGTGTCGGCGTCAGGGTCGGCGATCTCGCCCGGCGCGGGCTTTTTGGGGGCGCGCAGCAGCGTGTAGGGCATCAGCGGCGCGGCGCAGGGGATGGTGTATTTCATCATCGGGTGGGGCGTGGCGTCCACGCTCTCCCCCGCCTCGTTTTTGATCCACTCCGGCGTGATGGGGATGACGGTGCCGTCCGGCTGCAGCGCCTCGATAGTGTCCCCCAGCAGGAAGCGCCCCCGCTGGGTACAGCTGGCAACGCCGTTTTCCCAGGCGTCCACCGTACCGATAAAGTCCCAGTTGCGCACATAGGTATGACTGGGCGTTTGCAGCGCCTGCTCTTTGCCAAAGTAGAACCCCGGCGAGTAATGCCGGTGGCTGGTACGGTCCAGCTCGTCGATGACGTCGTCGGGCAGGGTGAAGTTTTCGTTATACGGATCTTTCAGGTAGGCGTCCAGGGCGCGGCGGTAGGCGCTGGTGACCGACGCCACATAGTAAAAGGTCTTGGCCCGGCCCTCGATCTTGAGCGAGTCGATGCCCGCCTGGCACAAAAGGTCGATGAACGGCGCGGTGCACAGGTCGTTGGCGTTTAAGATATAGCTGCCGTCCTTCGTTTCGCCGATCTCCATGTACTGGCCGGGGCGGCGCTCCTCCACCAGGTAATATTTCCAGCGGCAGGGCTGGGCGCACTCGCCCCGGTTGCCGCTGCGGCCGGTCATATAGCTGGACAGCAGGCACCGGCCGGAAACGCTCATGCACATGGCACCGTGGACAAAGGCTTCCAGCTCCAGCTCCGGCGGGGTGTTGTCCCGGATCTGGGCGATCTCGGTCAGGGTCAGTTCCCGCGCCAGCACCACCCGCTTTGCCCCCAGGTGGTAGGCCGCGGCGGCCGCGGCGTAGTTTGCGACGCCCGCCTGGGTGGAAAAGTGGATGTCGGTGTCGGGGGCGTACTTTTTGCACAGCTCCACCACGCCCAGGTCCGCCGCGATAAAGGCGTCCACACCGGCGTCCCGCGCGTCCCGGATAGCCTGGGGCAGGCAGGCCAGCTCGTCGTTGGTGGGCAGGGTGTTCAGCGTCAGGTAGACCTTTTTGCCGCGGGCATGGGCAAAAATGCAGCCCTCGGCCAGCTCGCCCGGCGTAAAGTTGGCGGGCGCGGCGCGCATGCCGAACTCCTGCAGCGCGCAGTAGACGGCGTCGGCGCCGTAGAGCACCGCGTATTTCAAAGTTTCCAGGTTGCCCGCCGGGCTAAGCAGTTCCGGCTGTGAAAGCATCAGTTACAGCTCCTTTGCGTGGATGATCCGAATTTCGGGACAGCGGCCGCCATCAGCCCCAGCCGGCCGTCTGGACGTTGGCTGCGTGCTCGTCGGCGGTCTTTGCATAGAAATACTGGCCGTGATACTCGCCGTCCGGGTTGCCGGTGACAAAGAAGAAATACCCCTCGCTGAGATATTCCTGATCCGGGTTGAGGGCGGCGTTGATGGCGTCGATGCCCGGGTTGGAGATGGCCCCGGCGGGCAGGCCGCTGATCCGGTAGGTGTCGTAGGCGTTCAGGACGTCCTCCGGGATGGCGCCGGTCTCCCGCCAGCCCATATAGTCGGCAATGGGCGAGTTCCACAGATAGTTGTTTTCCTCGTCGTTGATGATATAGCTGGATGCGTTGGACTCCAGGCGGTGGTCGGCCCAAAGCGGGTCGCTGGATTCCAGACGGTTGTGGAAGCAGGCCGAAACCTTTGCATCCTCCGCGGCCAGGCCGGCCTCCTCCTGGATGAACGAAGCTAGGATCACCGCGTCGTCCAGGCTGTTGATGCAGTCGCTGGTGTTTGCATCCACCAGCTCCATCAGGCCCTCGGTCTCGGATTCGAACTGGTCATAGAAGGTGCGGACATAGTTTTCGATGGTGTCGTCGGTAAAGAACTCGTAGGTTTCCGGGAAGAGATACCCCTCGCAGCGCAGCAGGCGGCCTTCGTTGTCGGGGATCTGGTTCCAGAAATCGTAATCGCTGAAATCCGCCTGTTTTTCGCCGCCGTTGCTGCCGCTGGAATCGGCCTTTTCGGTGTACACGTCCCCGTTGGCGCAGGCCAGGAAATCCTCGGCCGTGCACAGGCCGTTTTCCTCCATCAGCTGGGCGACCGCAACCGCCGTGGTGCCCTCCGGCACGGTGATGCGCACCGTGCTGCGGAAAACGCGCTGCTGCGAGATTGCCTGCAGGATCGCATTGTAGGACATGCCGGAGCGCAGCTCCACCGGCCCGGGCTGCAGGTCGGACGCGCGTCCGCTGGACTGTGCATACAGGCGGAACAGCCAATCGTGCTGGATCACGCCGGCCTCGGCCAGCTGCCCGGCGATCTGGGTGGCGGTGGCGCCTTCCTCGATCTCGATGGTGACCGCATCCCCCAGCACGCCGCCGGTCAGGCTGCCGTCCACCTCGCCGTACAGCTGCATGACCTGCCAGCCGCCCACGCCCAGCAGTACCGCCACCAAAAGCACGATCACCAGCCCGACCGGGAAGCGCCGGCGGGGTTTCTCCGGCTCCTCGTCGTCCTCGTCCGCCCCGTCCGCCGCTTCCGGTTCCGGCTGGACGGGCTGCTCGGCAGGCTGCATCTGCGGCCGGGCATGATACACGCGGCGGGAAGCGTCGTTATTGCCGTCGTTGCGTTGAATCCTCATAATTTTTCTCTCCTTCTTCCGCCCGGGTCACACCAAGAGCCGGAAATACACATCCGTCAGGGGGAACGCCTTTTGCAGAAAGCGCAGCATGCCGTAGCCGCAGCGTTTGCCCTCGCCAAGGAAAAGGGTCTGGTTTTCGGTCAGGATGACCTGCGCCTGCCCGCAGCCGGTCTGCTCGCGGGCGGCTTCCAGCAGGACGTCGGCCGAATGGTCGTTGTCCGCCTGCAGCTCGATAAACTGCATCGTATCGCCGCGGACATAGTACAGGCCGTATCCCCGCGGGTTGGATATGATGGTGACGCCCCTGTGATACAGCTGCGAGACCACCTCGTTCATGCTTTGTTCCGGCAGCGTGACGCAGCCGGGCTGATAGCGCAGCCGGGCGTCCATCAGCCGGCGGACCGTCATGGAATCAAACTCGGCGCGGGCCCACAGGTTGCGGGCCACGGGCCTGCGCAGGATGCGCAGCGCAAACGCGTCCTGAAACTGCAGCGCGCGCAGCCGGGCGGCGGCGCGGCCGGTCTCCGGCACGGCAACGGCAAACTCCAGCCCGCTGGCGGCAAAGGCGCGCAGGCAGCCGTCCAGCAGGCGGGGCATCAGCCCGTGCCCGCGGTACTCCGGCGCAGTGGCCATGCCGCAAAACCAGATGCCCCGGCGCCCGTGCGTTTCCACCGGGACCGCGCAGACCATGGCGGCTGGCGCCGCGCCGGAAGGAGCGTCCTGCTCCACCAGCAGCACGTTTTCCAGCCCCACGATATTCTGCAGCCAGCCGGCGATCTCCGCCTTGCTGCCGCCGTAAGCCTGATGCCGGAAGGCGATCAGGGTGTCAAGATCGGCCGGGGTCGCTTTTCGCAGCATGGGCCACTTCCTTTCTGTGGTGCGGGCCGGTGGGGCGGCCCCGGGCGCTGCCGCAACGGGATAAAACGCGGTTTCAGATATAGTTTACAGAATATCCGCCAATTCTTCAAGTATCCGGGCGTGAACGGCGGGGATGCTCATCATGGCCTTGCCGCCGGGCAGATGCTCGGTGCACTCGATGCGGGCCCAGCCCAGGGTCTTGGCGCAGTACTCGGCGGCGGCGCGGGCGCGGGCCATGTACTCGGTGTCCTTTTCCTGGATGTCCTTTTTGCTCTCGTCGCCGTGGTAGCGGCGGGTCATCAGCAGCTGGGACACGTCCGGATCCACCGCCAGGTAAACGACCCGGTCGGGCGCGGGGATGCCCAGCTTGTTATACTCAAAATCGAACAGCCAGTTCAGGAAGCCGTCCCACTGGTCCGGCGGCAGCTTGGCGCACTGGTGCACCGCGTTGCTGGTGGTGTACCGGTCGCTGATCAGCAGACCGCCGCCGCGGTAGAACCCGCCCCAGTCGGCCTTGTAGCCGGCGTAGCGGTCCACCGCAAAAAAGCTGGACGCCGCATAGGCGTTGACGTCGTCCGGCTTTTCGCCGAACTGCCCGGCCAGGTACATCCGCACCAGCGCCGAAGAATCGCTCTGGTAATTGGGGAAGGTCAGCTTGCGCAGGCTTCTGCCCTGCCCTGCCAGCGCGTCGGCCAGCAGGCCCGCCTGGGTGCCCTTGCCGGAGCCGTCCAGCCCTTCCAATATGATCAGTTTACCCATTTTGCAAGGCCTCGGCTTTCAAAGCTGCGTATTTGTCCCGCACCGCATCCATCTGGCCGCAGCACATGCGGCCTTCGGGGCAGGGGCCGGTCAGGCAGCGGGGGCCGGCCTGGGCAAAGATATGGGGCGCCAGCGGCAAGACCAGCCGCAGCATCTCGTCGGCCACGGCGCGGATCTCCCACTGGGCGCGGTTGCAGCAGCGCAGGTTGAAAAAGTTGATCAGGCTGCGGCAGTTCATGGTCATGACCATCTTGGTCTCGCAGGCGTTGGGCAGCACAAAGCGGGCGTCCTCGTTGGCCTGCTTGCCGGCCTTGCTGCGGGCGGACTTCTCGTCCATGCCCTCGGCCACCAGGCGGGCGGTGTGGGCGTCCTCCAGGCTTTTGACCAGTTCCAGATAGCGGCGGGCGTCGTCGTTCATCGCGTCGATGAACTGCGCCTTCGCCTCCGGGATGGCCTCGATCTCCGGCGGGATGACGTAGCGGAAATCCTCCAGCCGCACATATCGCTGGCTCTGCACGCTGAAGCTGCCGATGCGGTGGCGGGTGACCTGCGCCAGGAAGGTGCGGGAAACGCCCTCGATGCCGAAGGTGAAACTGGCGTGCTCGATGGGGCTGGCGTGGCCCACGTCGGACAGGCGCTGCAGGAAGGCGGCGGTCTTTTCGGGCGTCAGGCTGTCCAGCAGCGTGGCGATGTGCGCGTCCGAGTAGCAGAGCTTGGCCGCCGCCGCGATGGTCTTTTCGGGGTCGTTGGTGTGGGCGATGAGATTGACTAGCATGGGTACCACCTTTTGGGGAATGAGGGATCAGGCGTTCGGAATGCGGACTTTTTCAGGCAGGCGTTTGGGGGCGGGAAAAGGCTTTCCCCGCAAAAACGCGTCGGCGGCGGGAAACGCCTGCGGGGCGATGTTTGCGGCGGCTCTCTGGCGGACGCTGCGGCGGCCGCGCAAGGATAGCTCCGCCGCAAGGCGGCAATGCACCCCTCCGCCGCCGGAGGCGGCATCTCCCCTTGCAGGGAGGCCAGACTGTCGAAAAAATCTAAAATCGTCGCCGTTGGCGGACATGCGCCGACGACGGCGACACCGACAGGGAAATTTTACGGCAAATTGTGTGCGAGGAGCAAAGCGACGAGTGCGCGATTTGCCATAAAATTTTGTCGAAGGGGATTCCAAAGGGGGAAATAGCCGCGGTAGGCGCAGCCGTGCGCGGCTGTTGCCCCCTTTGCGGCGTGTCGAGTTTCTCGACACGCTGACCTCCCCTTGCAGGGGAGGCTTTTTGAGCGGGCGGCTTACTCCTCCACCTTTTTCATCGGGGCGTAGTTGGCCATGGTCTTTTTGACGCCGACGCGGTCGAACTGCACCTCCACGATGCAGTCCCCCGCCACCGGCGTGGCCTTGAGCACCTTGCCGCGGCCGAACACCTTGTGCTCCACCAGGTCGCCGGGGGCGTAGCCGGCGGCTTTCTGCTGCTTCTGTTTCTGCTGCAGGCCGGCCAGCGAGGAGGTGCCCGCCCCCGCCGCCTTTGCCGGCGCGCCGGAATGGTGGTTGACCTGGGACGAGTAGCCCGCGCCAAAGCCGGAGGACGGCACCGTGCGCCGCCCGCCCTGGGAGTTGGGGCTTTCGTGCCCGCCGCTGGCGGCGAACCCGCTGTGGAAGCCGCCGCGGCTGTAACTGCCGCCAAAGCCGCCCCCGCCGCGGTTGTATTCGGGGTTCAGGTAGCCGCGGGACGCGCCGGAGTACCCGCTGCGCCCGCCGGGCACATGGTAGCTGTAACTGCCGTAGCCTGCGCCGAAGCCGGAGGAATAGGCCAGCTCCGGGCTTTCGGTCTCCTCCACCAGGTCGGGGGGCAGCTCCTCCAGGAAGTCGGAGGGCGGGTTGCGCTGGGTGCGGCCAAACATCATGCGGGTGCTGGCCGAGGAGAGATACAGCTCCTTTTTGGCGCGGGTGATGCCCACGTAGCACAGGCGGCGCTCCTCCTCCATGTCCTCCTCGTTGTAGCGGGAAAGCTCGCCGGGGAAGATGCCGTCCTCCATGCCGACGATGAACACATAGGGGAACTCCAGCCCCTTGGCTGAGTGCAGCGTCATCATCACGACAGAGTCGGCGTTCTCGTCGTAGCTGTCCAGGTCGCTGATCAGCGCCACTTCCTCCAAAAAGCCGGACAGGGTGGCGTCCTCGCCGTTCTGGTCGGCGTAGGTCTTGATGGAGGAGACCAGCTGGCCCAGGTTTTCCAGACGGGTCTGGCCCTCCTCGCCCTGGGCTTTCAGCATGGCTTCGTAGCCGGTTTTGGCAATGACCTCGCCCATAAACTCGTCCAGCGGCAGGCGGGTGGCTTTTTCGCACAGGTCGCGGTACATGGCGTAAAAGCCGCCCAGCGCGCCGGCGGCCCGGCCCAGCGCCGGGTACAGCTCCGCATGGGCGATGACCTCCATCATCGGCAGGTCCTTTGCGGCGGCCAGCTCGGCGATTTTTTCAATGGTGGTGGCGCCGATCTTGCGGGCAGGCTCGTTGATGATGCGCCGCAGGCGCACGTCGTCCCGCGGGTTGACGATGACCGCCAGGTAGGAGTTGATGTCCTTGACCTCCTTGCGGTCAAAGAACCGCTGGCCGCCCACAATGCGGTAAGGGATGCCGGCGCGGGCAAAGTAGGTCTCGACGGGGTTGGACTGGGCGTTCATACGGTAGAGCACCGCGTGGTCCCGCAGGCTGGCCCCCTGAGCCAGATGCTCGCCGATGACCTCGGCGATGTGCTTGGCCTCGTCGGACTCGCTGGCGGCGGTGTAGTGGTGGATCTTGGCGCCGTCGCCGTTTTCGGTCCACAGCGTCTTGCCCTTGCGGCCGTTGTTGTTCTTGATGACCGCGTTGGCGGCGTTCAGGATGTTGGCGGTGGAGCGGTAGTTCTGCTCCAGGCGGATGGTCTTTGCGCCCTGGAAATGCTGCTCAAAGTTGAGGATATTCTCGATGGTGGCACCGCGGAAGCGGTAGATGGACTGGTCGTCGTCGCCCACCACGCAGACATTGTTGTACCCGCCGCCCAGCAGACGCACCAGATGGAACTGGGCGATGCTGGTGTCCTGGTACTCGTCCACCATCACGTAGCGGAATTTCTGCTGGTAATACTGGCGGGCCTCGGCGTCCTTTGCAAGCATATTGACGGTGTGGTAGATCAGGTCGTCAAAGTCCATGGCGCCGTTTTCCCGCAGGCGGCGGGCATAGGCGGCGTACAGCTTTGCCACCAGCGCCGCTTTGGTGTTGGCCGCGGGCTGGGCGGCCACCTGTTCCGGCGAGAGCAGCTTGTCTTTGAAGCCGCTGATCTGGGCGATGGCCGACTTGACCGGCAAAAACTTGTCGTCGATCATCAGCTCCTTGTAAAGCAGCTTCATCACCCGCTGCTGGTCGTCGGAGTCGTAGATGGTAAAGCTTTTGGGGAAGCCGATGCGCTCGGCGTCCCGGCGCAAAATGCGCACGCAGGTGGAGTGGAAGGTGGCCGCGTTGACGTCGCCGCCCACCGTATCCCCCAGCATGGCTTTCAGGCGCTCTTTCAGCTCGCCGGCGGCCTTGTTGGTAAAGGTGATGGCCAGCACGTTCCAGGGGCGGGCAGGGCGCACGGCCAGACGGCGTTCGGTGCTGGCGGGCAGGTCGCGGCCCGCCGCCACGGCCTGGCGCAGCGCCTCGACGTCCGCGTCATAGACGCCGCCTTCCGGCAGCTCTTTGCTGCCATAGGCGGAGCCAAACCGGATGATGTTGGCCACGCGGCTGACCAGCACGGTGGTCTTGCCGCTGCCCGCGCCGGCCAAAATCAGCAGCGGGCCTTCGGTACAAAAGACCGCCTGCTGCTGGACCGGGTTCAATCGGGTAAAATGCGCGGCGATGTACTGGTCGCGCAGGGTGCAAAATTCGGCTGCGTTGGCTGGCATGGTGTACTGCTCCGTCCTCCCTGGTGGCTGCCCGGCAGGCAGCCGGGCGCGGTATCTGGCAAACGGCGGCAAAGCGCCGCCGGGAAATCTGCGTTTCGGTAAAATGATTCGGTATGATTCGGTTTGGTATAGATTCGGCTTAGTATAACACAAATCGCGCCGACAGAAAAGGCTGGCGGCGCGATTTTACAGTTTTTGCGCGCAGGGCCATTACAGCTTGGCCCGCCAGACCTTGGGCGTTGCGTCCCGGAAACCGGCGGTCAGGTGCCTGCCCAGCGAAAGGCTGGCCGCGGTGCCCCGCGCCACGCAGTTGAGCGGGTCGGGGGCCAGGGCGACATTGACGTGCAGCTGCCCGGCCAGGTAGCCCGGCAGCCCCCGCAGCATCGAGCCGCCGCCGGTCAGCAGCACCCCGGTCTGGGACACGTCCGACGCCAGCTCCGGCGGGGTGCTTTCCAGCACGCTGCGGGCGGCGGCGGCAATGCGCGCCACCAGCTCCCGCACCGGGGCGTACAGGTCCCGGGCATAGACCAGCTGCCGGGCGGGAAGGTTAGTCTGCCAGGAATGGCCGCGCACCTCCATCACGCCCTCGAAGTCGCTGTCGGAGCAGCTGGCCACCTGCTTTTTCAAAAGCTCGGCGGTGGCGGGGCCGATGGCCAGGTCGTACTTTTGCTGCACGCACTGGGCGATGCAGCTGTCAAAGGCGTTGCCCGCCACCGGCAGGCTGGCCGCCCGCACCTTGCCGCCCATGCTGATGACCGCAATGTCGGTGGAGCCGCCGCCGATGTCGATGACCATGCAGCCCCGCGGCTGGCGGATGTCCAGCCCGGCGCCCAGCGCGGCGGCCACCGGCTCGTCCACCAGAAAGACCTGTTTGGCCCCGGCGGACATAACGGCCTCCACCACCGCGTCGGCCTCCACGCCGGTGATGGCCGCCGGCACGCAGACCGACACCCGCGGCCGCAGGATGCGGGACCGGCAGACCTGGTTGACGAACCGGACGATCAGCTCGTGGGTCATGCGGTGGTCCTGGATGACGCCGTCCCGCAAAGGGCGCACCAGCTCGATGTAGCTGGGGGCGCGGCCCACCATGCGCAGCGCCCTGTCCCCCACCGCGATGATCTCGCCGGTGCGGGCGTCGATGGCGCCGATGCTGGGCTGGGAAAAGACCACTCCCTGCTGTTCGGTGGCAATGATGATGGAGGTGGTGCCAAGGTCAATGCCGATGTCCTGTTGCTTCATGGGGTTCTCCTTAAAATGACGGCACAGCGGGATGCGCCGCGCCAGGCAGTCAAACGTTTTTTCATCCGCGGGCAACCGGGTCTGCCGCCGTCCAGGACAGGGCGGTCAGCGCTTTGCCGGCTCCTCGTCCGCCGCAATGCTGATGGCAAACACATCCGCCGCGCCGCCCCGGAACAACGCCAGCGCGCAGGCCGAAACCGTCGCGCCGCTGGTGATCACGTCGTCCACCAGGATTACCCGGCGGCCCGCCGCCTCGCTGCCGGGGCGCAGGGCGTAGCCGTCCTTCTGGTTTTGCAGCCGCTGGGCCAGGGGCAGGCTTTTCTGGGGCAGCATCCGGCGGGTGGGACGCAGGTCGCCGTACACCGGCAGGCCCAGGATCTGCCCCAGCCGCCGCGCCACCCGGTCCGGCAGGCGCGGTCCCGGCGGCGCGCCCAGCCGCGGCGGCACCGGCACGATGCAGTCGCCGGGCAAAAGTCCGCCCGCGCCGGCATAGACCGGTATCCCGCCGGGTCCGGGCGCAGGCTGCGCGCCGAATACCTGGATGGCCGTCAGGTCGGCCAGCTCGCGGGCAGCCCAGGGGCTGCCGTGCATCTTGCAGCGCAGGATGGCATGGCGGATCTCGCCCTGGTAATAGTATGCGCTGGCGGCGCCGTCCACTGCGTAAAAGCTGTGCTCGGTCGCCGGCAGGCGGGGCGGGGTATGTTCCAGCGCCTTTGCCGCCGGCGCGCAGCCGGGGCAAAGCAGCCCTGCAGCGGCGTCGGGGCCCAGCACCTCGCCGCACAGCGGGCAGCGGCGCGGGTAGGCCAGCGCGGCAATCCTTTGCAGCCGGGCCAGCAGCGCGGCCCGGTCCGGGCGGCCGGCGCTCATTCTGTCAGCCCCTCGCCCTGCAGCAAAAACCGCAGGCCGGAAAACCGCAGGTTCTGGCGCACGTTTTCCACCATGGCGCGCTCGGTGCGCGTGCTGCCGCACAGCACGCACAGCCTGCGGGCGCGGGTGACGCCGGTGTACAAAAGGTTGCGGTAGCACAGCCGGGCGGGCACGTCGGCGGCGGGCAGCACCACCGCCGGGAACTCGGACCCCTGGCTTTTGTGGATGGTGATGGCGTAGGCCGGGTCCAGCTCGGCCAGCTGGTCGGCGGCGTAGGTGTAGCGGCGGTCGTCCATCTGGACGGTGACGGTGCGGTTGTCCGGGTCCACCGCCGTGACGATGCCAATGTCGCCGTTGTAGGCCCCCACGCCGGACTCGCCGCCGTCCCGCTCGTAGGAGATGTCGTAATCGTTTTTGATCTGCATGACCTTGTCGCCCAGGCGCAGGATGCGGCTGGCGTCGGCACTGCCGATCTGGGGCTTGTCCGGCGCGGGCGGGTTCAAAAGCTGCTGCAGTTTGCGGTTGAGCTCCACGCTGCCGGTGGGGCCGACCTTGGTGGGGCACAGCACCTGGATGTCCCGCACCGGGTCAAAGCCGTAGGCGGCGGGCAGCCGGGCGGACACCAGGTCGCAGACCAGCCGCTGGCAGGCAAGGCCCAGCGCCTCGATCATAAAGAAATCGTCCTGTTTGCCGCCTTTTTGGGGCATCTGGCCGTTCACGATGCGGTGGGCGTTCTGCACGATCAGGCTTTTGCCCGCCTGGCGGAAGATCTCGGTCAGGCGGACGGTGGGCAGCGTGCCGGCGCGCAAAATCTCGCTTAAAATATTGCCGGGCCCCACGCTGGGCAGCTGGTCCGCGTCCCCCACCAGGATCAGCCGGCAGTGGGGCCGCAGCGCCGCCAAAAGCGCCTGGAACAGTTTGGCGTCCACCATGCTGACCTCGTCCAGGATGACCACGTCGTATTTCAGCAGGTTTTTGGCGTTGTGGATAAACCGCAGCGTGCCGCTGGAATAGTCCACCTCCAGCAGGCGGTGGATGGTGGAAGCCTTGTGGCCGGTCAGCTCGCTCAGCCGCTTGGCAGCGCGGCCGGTGGGGGCGCACAGAGCCACCTGGTCGCCCGCTTCCTCGTACAGGCTGAGGATGGCGTTGACGGCGGTGGTCTTGCCGGTGCCGGGGCCGCCGGTCAGCACCATCACCCGGCTGGACAGCGCCGTGACGATGGCCTGCCTTTGCAGCGGCGCGTAGGTGACGCCCTGGCCCAGCTCCAGCGCGCGCAGGCTGCTCTCCAGCTGCCTGGGCGGCTGGGTGGGGTAGGACGCCAGCCGGCGCAGGCAGGCGGCGATGTCCACCTCGGCCGAGAGCAGGTCGGGCAGATAGACATAGTCGGTGCCGTCAAATTGGCGCAGCCGCAGGTCGCCGGTGGTCAAAAGCGACTCCAGCCCCTCGGCCACGCGGTCCGGCTCCACCCGCAGAAAGCGGGCGGTGCTTTGCAGCAGCTTGTCCCGCGGCAGGCAGGTGTGGCCGTTGTTGGCGTTATGGCGCATGGCGTAGACAAGGCCCGCCCCCACCCGCAGGCTGCCGTCGTGCTCAAACTGCAGCCTGGCGGCGATGGCGTCCACCTGGCTGAATTTCAGATGGAGCGGCTCGCCGGTGAGCAGGTAGGGGTTGTCCTCCAAAATGGCCGCCGCGTTGGAGCCGAAGTCCCGGTAAAGGGCCACGGCGCCCTGGGCGGGGATGCCGTAGTTTGCGGCCCAGGCCACCACCTCCCGCACGCCGTACATGCGGTGGAACTCCTTCGAGATGGCCTCGGCCTTTTCGGGCGTGATGCCCCGCAGCTCGCACAGGCGCATGGGCTGCTCGGCGATGACGGTCAGGGTATCCTCGCCAAATTTTGCCACGATCTTTTTGGCGGTGGAAGGCCCGATATAGGGCAGCGCGCCGCTGGACAGGTAGCTGAGGGTGGCGGCGGTGTCCTGGGGCAGGCTGGCCTCGCACTGGTCGGCGCGGAACTGCTCGCCATAGGAGGGGTGGTTGACCATGCGGCCGTAGCACACCACCGACATGCCGTTGTCCACGCTGCCCACGTTGCCGGCCACCACCACGTCCACGCCCCGGGCGTTGACCTCAAACACGGCATAGCCGGTGTCGCGGTTTTCGTAGATCATGTGCTCCACAACGCCTTCCAGCTTTTGCAGGCCGTTTTCCGCCAGCGAAGTCTGCTGCGCCATGCCGTGCGCCCCCCTTTCCCCTTTTCGGGCTGTTTTTGCGTACAGAGATACAGGAACTATTATATCGGATCGCCGCAGGTTTGGCAAATGGGAAAGGGCGGAAACGCAGGGGCCACTTTTCCGGCAGGACCCGGCAAAACGGCAGGGCAGGCCGCACGCCTGCCCTGCCGTTTTGCTGTCGGCGCCGCCCCTGCCGGGGGCGGCAAATGTCCGATCCCCCGCCCGGCCGCCATGCGGTTTACCACGCTTCGATCTCCAGCGGTTCCCCGCAGTGGATACAGTGGCACGGGTGGCTTTTGGCATAAGAGAGGATGTACAGATTGAGCCACCGGCCGCAATGCGGGCAGCGCAGGTACTTCCACAGCAGGAACACATACCCGCCCACGCCTGCGGCCGCTGCCAGGAACCACAGCCAATGCATAAAAATCCCCAGCACAAACCCCAGCGAAAAAACCGCTGCACAGACATACGCCAGCGTGATATAAACCGATTTGATCTTTTTCATATACAGGGCGCTCCTCTCTGCCGGGGCCGGCGGCCCCGGCGCGGTCACTTTACATAGACGACGCGGCCCTCTTTGCGGGCGGCGGCGGGCTTGACGCCGCCCTCGGCGGCGTAGCCCAGGATCAGGTTGCCCACGCCGATGTAAGCATCCGGGTCCAGACCCCATGCCGCAAGCAGCTGCCTGCCCGCCTCCGTCTCAAAGGTCTCTTTCGCGCGGTGGACCCAGCAGGAGGCCAGACCGATGCTCTCGGCGGCCAGCATCATGCTGCCCATGGTCAGGCTGCCGTCCTCCACGGCGGTGGGGACCTCCCTGCGGGCCAGCACCACCAGCACGGTGGGCGCGCCGTAGAAGGGGTCGCCGGAAGCGCCCATGATTTCGGCGTTGATGGCCGACAGCTTTGCGATGGCGTCTTTGTCCTGCACCGCCGCGATCACCTGCGACTGGCGGCCCATGCCGGAGGCCGCCCACAGCCCGGCGTCGATGACGGCGTCCAGCTTGTCCGGCTCCACCTGCTGCGCGGTGTAGGCGCGGCAGCTGCGGCGGGTGTGGATGGTGTTAAGCGTTTCGTTTGTGATCAGCATGGGGGTCCTCCTGTTCTGCGGGCCGCCGGGCGGCGGCCGCCTGTGATCATTGTATACTACTTTTATTATACCACATCGCCGTGCACACGGCGCGTTTTTTTGGTGCGCGGGCGGCATTTTTCGCGGGCATTTGTGGCAGTTGACCAAAAGTTTTCATTTTCCTTTTTCAAGAATTGCCGTTTCATACATTGCGATTTTGTAGGAATTAAGGTATACTAGCCATGGTACTAAAACAATGGAGTACAAGGAGGTATTTTTCCCCGATGAAAAACATTGATCTGACTAAATACGGGATCACCGGCACCACCGAGATCGTGTATAACCCCTCTTACGACATGCTGTTTGAGGAGGAGACCAAGCCCGGCCTGGAAGGCTACGAGAAGGGCCAGGTCAGCGAGCTGGGCGCCGTCAACGTCATGACCGGCATTTACACCGGCCGCTCCCCCAAGGATAAGTTCATCGTCATGGACGAGAACTCCAAGGACACCGTGTGGTGGACCTCCGCCGAGTACAAGAACGACAACAAGCCCGCCTCCCCGGAGGCCTGGGACGCCTGCAAGAAGCTGGCCATCGAGGAGCTGTCCAACAAGAAGCTGTACGTGGTGGACGCTTTCTGTGGCGCCAACAAGGACACCCGCATGGCCATCCGCTTCATCATGGAAGTGGCATGGCAGGCCCACTTTGTCAAGAACATGTTCATCCGCCCCACCGAGGAGGAGCTGGAGAACTTTGAGCCTGACTTCGTCGTCTACAACGCCTCCAAGGCCAAGGTCGAGAACTACAAGGAGCTGGGCCTGAACTCTGAGACTGCCGTCGTCTTCAACATCACCAGCCGTGAGCAGGTCATTTTGAACACCTGGTACGGCGGCGAGATGAAGAAGGGCATGTTCAGCATGATGAACTACTACCTGCCGCTGAAGGGCATCGCCTCGATGCACTGCTCCGCCAACACCGACCTGAACGGCGAGAACACCGCCATCTTCTTCGGCCTGTCCGGCACCGGCAAGACCACCCTGTCCACCGACCCCAAGCGCCTGCTGATCGGCGACGACGAGCACGGCTGGGACGACAACGGCGTCTTTAACTTTGAGGGCGGCTGCTACGCCAAGGTCATCAACCTGGACAAGGAGTCCGAGCCTGACATCTACAACGCCATCAAGCGCAACGCTCTGCTGGAGAACGTCACCGTTGACGAGAACGGCAAGATCGACTTTGACGACAAGAGCGTCACCGAGAACACCCGCGTCAGCTATCCCATCGACCACATCGAGAAGATCGTCCGCCCGGTGTCCGCTGCGCCTGCCGCCAAGAACGTCATCTTCCTGTCCGCCGACGCTTTCGGCGTGCTGCCCCCGGTGTCCATCCTGACCCCGGAGCAGACCGAGTACTACTTCCTGTCCGGCTTCACCGCCAAGCTGGCCGGCACCGAGCGCGGCATCACCGAGCCCACCCCCACCTTCTCCGCCTGCTTCGGCCAGGCTTTCCTGGAGCTGCATCCCACCAAGTATGCCGAGGAGCTGGTCAAGCGCA
>DWVD01000019.1 GCA_019120395.1 Candidatus Gemmiger faecigallinarum | reverse complement strand
GCCCACCCAGGCCGCCATCCGCGCCCCGGCCGACCCGCCCCACAGCGAGTAGCCTTCCGGGCTGACTTTCAGCGCGTCCGCATACCGGCAGACGGTACCGACAGCCCGGGCCAGGTCGGTGCAGGCGGTGCAGGCGCTGTCCGGCCGGTAGACCAGCGCAAAAGCGTTGTACCCCCGGCGGCTCAGTTCCAGCGCGTGGGGCAGGCTTTCGTGGATGGAACCCACATAGTAAAACCCGCCGCCGGCGCTGACCACCGCAAACGGCGCGCCGGGCCTGCCGCGGAAGAAAAACAGCCCTGTATCCCGCCGGGCAGGCTCCTGCATCTGCTCCCGGTCGGTGTAGATGGGATAGAACACCTGCTCGCCGGCCGCCGCGCGGGCCTGCAGCTCGTTCAGCACCCGGGTGGTGGTCTCGTCCCGGATGCAGTTGTGGAAAGGCAGCCACCGGCCGATGTCGTGCAGCGTCATGCCGGCGGGCGGCGCGCCGAAAGCGGTGGGAAACAGCATCCGCCCAAACCCGGCAAAGGCCGGATCGTCGATGACGGCGCGCACCGGCGTCTGCGATGTGTATGGCTGCCGCATGGGCGCGCCTCCTTTCAGGCTTTGTACCCAGTATACCCCGGGCGCAAAGCAAGCGGAAGTTCCATTTGGTTCATCTGTATATACTTATTGGTGTGGAGATCCTGCCGCAGAAAAGCCGGAAGCGCTGCTTCCGGCTTCTGCCAGACCCACGGGGCCTTTGGTCTTTATTTTGTGCGGGGCACTTCCTCGCCGCTGCCGGTGACCTGCTGGATGGCCTCCAGGAAGCGTTCCACCGTGGGCGAGGGCGTGGGCGCGTGCAGGATGCCGAACGGGATGGTAAATTTCCACCGCACCGGCACCACCTTCAAAAGCGGATGGACGCTTTTCCAGTTGTCGATGGCGATCATCACGTCGTTGGCGTTCTCGCACCGGTTGAAGGTATCCAGGCTGAAAAAATCAAAGTCCACGATCTCGATCTCGGGGTGGTGGCGCTGCAGGTCGTCCCGCATCGCGTCCAGATAGCGGTTCCAGCCGCGGCGGATCATCATCAGCCGTTCGCCGTGCAGGTCCTGCACCGTCAGCCGCTTTTTGCCCGCCAGCGGATGGTGGATGGACAGCGTACAGCGCACCGGTTCCTGGCTGAGCAGCAGCGCGGCGCAGCGGCGGCTTTCCAAAAAGGCCCGGTCAAACAGCCCCGCCACAATGTCGATGTTCTGCCCCAGATTGGCCAGGATCTCCCGGGCGTTTTCGGGCGTGTTCTCGTAGGGGACCAGCTCAAACTTGATGTCGGGGCACAGGCTGTGGACTTTGGGCCACAGATCGACCAAGAACTGCCCCGGCGTCATGGGCGAGGTGCCGATCCGGATCACCTGTTCCCCGCCGCCGGCGCTTTTGGCGCGCAGCACCGACGCTTTGCAGTAGCGGATGATGTATTTGGCGTCCTTGTACAGGGACTTGCCGGCCTCGGTCAGCACCAGGCCGCGGTGGGTGCGGGTAAACAGCGTCAGCCCCAGCGAGCTTTCCAGAAGGTTCACCTGCTTGACCACCGCGGTGGGCGTGATGTACAGGGTGGCCGCCGCCTTGTTGAAGCTGCCGGCATCCGCCACGCACAAAAAAGTTTCCAGCTGCGGGTTGTACATCATAAAGGGCGCGCCTCCTTTGACCGGCTCCGGGTGTGGCTTATCATTTTATTTTAGCGCGCCTTCGCGCTTTTGGCAAGAACACACCGGACGGCGGCAAAACGCGGCGCATGCGGCCGCAAAGGCAGGCCTCACCGGGCCAGGCCGGTGATCATCTTGACGGTGGCGGGGTCGTAGTGGCTGAAGAAAAGGCTCTGTTCCTCGTCCAGCGCCTCGATGGCGGCCATGTCCTGGGCGTCCAGCGCAAAGTCGAACACATCCAGGTTCTGGATCATCCGCTCCTTGTGGGTGGATTTGGGGATGACCACCACATCCCGCTGTAGCAGGTACCGCAGCGCCGTCTGGGCGCTGGATTTGCCGTGCTTCTGGCCGACTTCGACCAGGACGGGGTTGGTAAAGAAATCCTTGCGGCCCTCGGCAAAGGGGCCCCAGCTCTCGTGCTGGACGCCGTACTTGACCATGACCTCGTGGGCCTTGCGCTGCTGGTTGAAAACATGGGTCTCCACCTGGTTGACCATCGGCGGAACGTCCACGAACCTGCACAGGTCGATCAGCCGGTCAGGGTAAAAGTTGGAGACGCCGATGGCCCGCGCCTTGCCCGCCCGGTATGCTTCCTCCATGGCGCGCCAGGTGCCGTAGTAGTCGTTGAAGGGCTGGTGGATCAGCAAAAGATCCACATAGTCGCTGCGCAGGTTTTTCAGCGACTGGTCGATGGACGCCTTTGCTTTCTCGTAGCCGCCGTTGCTGATCCAGATCTTGGTGGTCAAAAACAGCTCGCTGCGGGGCACGCCGCAGGCGGCGACGGCCTCGCCCACCGCATCCTCGTTATGATAGGACTGGGCGGTGTCGATGGCGCGGTAGCCCACGCTGATGGCGTCCTTTACGCAGCGGGCGCGGTCCCCGCCCGCGACCTGGTAAACGCCGTAGCCCAGCTGGGGCATCCGGACGCCGTTTTTCAAGGTAACATATTCCATGGTGTCTGCCTCCCTTTTCCGGCGCGGGCACGCGGCAGGGCCAAACGCCCCCTGCGCGCCCGCAGATTTGGTTTCTGCCCGTATCATACCGCGGGCCACAGCGGAAGGGAAGTTCCATTTGGTTGGCAAGTGCCAACCTTTTGGTGCAAAGCGTCCCGGGTTTCCGGCACAAAATTCATAAAAAATTCATGGGAGGGCGCCGCCCGGGGCTTGACCGGTAGTCCCTACCGGAATATATAATGAGAACATACCGCCGCGCGGCCGGGCAGGCCGCCGACAAGATCTTATCACCTGACAGGAGGGCATGCAACATGGAAGAAATGCAAAATCGCCTGGAACAGCTGTTCCAGGGCGCCGAAAGCGACCTGGCCGCCACCGACCCCGAATGGGTCGGCATCACATCCCGGTTTTCGCAGGGCGAAGTGCCCGGGGCAAGCATCCTGACAGAAAAAGAGCGGATGCTCTGCATCCTGTCGGCGCTGCTGGGCTGCCAGGGCCTGGGCGAGTTCCGCCACATGCTGCACGCGGTGCTGAACGCCGGCGTGGAGCCGGTGGCCATCCGCGAGGTCATCTATCAGGCCACCGCCTACCTGGGCATCGGCCGGGTGCACGATTTCCTGACGGCGGCCAACGCGGTCATGGCGCAGCACGGCGTCACGCTGCCGCTGCCCGCCCAGGCCACCACCGACGCCGGGACCCGCTTTGACCAGGGCCTGGCCAAACAGGTGGCGCTGTTTGGCGAGGGAATGGCCAAGGTGCAGACCGACGGCCCCGACGCCCGCCGCAACGTCAACCGCTGGCTGGCCGACAACTGCTTTGGCGATTACTATACCCGCACCGGCCTGAACGACCAGGAGCGGGAGATGATCACGTTCTGCTTCCTGCTGGCGCAGGGCGGCTGCGAAAACCAGCTGCGCGGCCACACCCGGGGCAATCTGGGCGTGGGCAACGACAAAGCCCGGCTGTACAGCTTTGTGGAGCAGTGCATGCCTTACATCGGCTATCCCCGCACCCTCAACGCCATGAACATCATCGACGAGGTGACCGCCCAGGCCGGCCAGTAAACCGGCAGGTCCGCATACAGCAAAACGCCCCGCATCCCCCGCCCGGCCGCTGCGCCGTGGGGGATGCGGGGTCTTTTTTTGCCTGCGCGGGTCCCGTCAGCCCGGCGTCCGCCCGGCCGACGGATCGTCCGGCTGCAGCCCCGGGATCAGGTTGCTGACATAGGGCCGCCGCCCGGCCAGCACGTCGTCATAAAAGCCCTGCTTCCAGTCAATAAAAGCGATGCTTTCCTGCAGCTCGGCGATCTGCGCCTGCAGCGCTTTCTGTTTCCGCTCCAGCATCACCTTGCGCTGGGGGATGGTCGCCGGCCCCTGCAGGCACAGTTCCAGGTATTCCTTCATCTCCTGTATGCTCATCCCGCATTTTTTAAGGCAGACCAGGTCCTTGATCCAGGCCACGTCGTGGTCGTCGAACACACGGCGGTTGTTCCTGTCCCGCTTGACATTGGGCACCAGGCCCTGATTGCAGTAAAATTTCAGCGCTTCGTAGTTCATGTCCGTTTTGCGGCAAACCTGCATCATGGTATACATGGCAAACCCTCCTTTTGCGGCAATCGGCGTACCGACGCAAAAATTCACAGAAACTTCATTTTTTGTCCCCTGCCGGGGCTTGACCGGTAGCAACTACCGTATTCTATGATAAAACTATACCGCAGCGGCGGCCCGTTGTCAACCGTCCGCCTGCGGGGCTGCATTTTATCCACCCATTTTCAAGCGCGGGCAGCCGGAAAGGACGCCGCCTCGGGCGGGCCCTTTCCCCGCAGCCGCACAGTACAGGAGGCTTTGTCATGCAAGCGTTTGTCTATTCTTATCCCACCAAGGTGTACTTCGGCCAGGGCGCCGCAAAACAGGCCCTGGAGGCCGAACTGTCCGGCTACGGCCCCAACGTGCTGCTGGCCCACGGCGGCGGCTCGGTGAAGAAAAACGGCGTCTACGACGCGATCGTGGAGCTGCTCAAGGCCGCCGGCAAAACGGTGACCGACTTTTCCGGCATCATGTCCAACCCCACCTACGCCAAGGTGCAGGAGGGCGCCAGGCTGGCCCGCCAGCACAACATCGACCTGATCCTGGCGGTGGGCGGCGGCTCGGTCATCGACTGCTGCAAGATCGTGGCGGCCCAGGCCAAAACCGACGAGGACGTGTGGGAGATGGAGTTCACCAACCACCGCTTCCCCGCCGACGTCATCCCCATGGGCGCGGTGGTCACCGCCTCCGGCACCGGCGCCGAGATGAACGGCGGCGCCGTCATCACCAACGAGGACAAAAAGCTCAAGGCCGGCATGGCCGCCGCCGCGCCCCGGTTTGCGGTGCTGGACCCCGCCTGCACCCTGACGCTGCCCATGGGCCAGGTGCTGTCCGGCGCGTTCGACACCCTCAGCCATGCGATGGAGACCTACTTCGGCCAGTCTGACGCCGACAACGTTTCGGACGATGTGGCGCTGGCCATCATGCGCAACACCGTCGTCAACATGCGCCGGGTGCTGAAGGACAAGGACGACCTGGAGGCCCGCAGCAACCTGATGTGGGATTCCGCCATGGCCGAGAACGGCATTTTGAAGGTGGGCCGCAAGACCGACTTCCAGGCCCACCAGATGGAGCACCAGCTGGGCGCCTACACCGACTGCAACCATGGCCAGGGCCTGGCGGTGATCCATCCCGCCTACTACCGCCACATCGTCAAGGATGCGCCCGAAAAGTTTGCCCGCCTGGGCCAGGTGGTGTTTGGCCTGCCCGCCGACGCCGCGCCGGAAGCCGCCGTGGACGCGCTGGCCGCCTTTATTGAGGAGTGCGGCCTGCCCACCCGGCTCGGCCAGCTGCGCAGCACCGTGACCATCGACGAAGCGCTGCTGCGGCAGGTGGCCGACAGCTGCAACCTGATCCCCTCGAATCCCCGCACCCTGACCCACGACGAGGTTTACCAGATCCTGTGCGAGTGCCTGTGATCCTTACCTGACGCGGAAGCGCCGCCCCCGGCCGGGCGGCGCTTCCGCTTTTTGGCGCTCCGGCAGAAAGCGCCGCCATTCGTTTTTTGTATGCCCAGCGATAAAACACAGGCATTTTACATCCCTGCGTCCCCGGCCTATAATAAAACAAAAGGAAAGACCGCGCCGGATGGCCGGCCCCTTCTGTTCAGGAAAGGATGCTGTTTGATATGGATCGTGTCGAAAAATGCCGTGAAAAATTCCACACCCTGTTTGGCGGCGAACCGGTCGCCAACGAGGGCAGCGACCCCGAATTCATGCGGATCTTGCAGCGCTTCATCTTTGGCGAGGTGAGCCAGACCGGCTCGCTGGACGACCGGATGCGGGAGCTGATCACCGTGACGGTGCTGACCGTCAACCAGACGCTTCCCCAGCTGAAAAGCCACGTGGGCGCCTGCCTGCACATCGGCGTGACGCCGGTGGAGATCCGCGAGGCGGTCTATCAGTGCGCGCCCTTTATCGGGTTCCCCAAAACGCTCAACGCCATCGCCGCCATGAACGAGGCGTTCGCCGCCCAGGGCGTCGCGCTGCCGCTGGAAAGCCAGGAGACCGTGACCGAACAGACCCGCCACGAGGCCGGCCTGGCCATCCAGGCGCCCACCTACGGCACCGAGATCAAGGACCGCTACACCTGGCTGCCCGCCCCCTTCGACAAGGCTGTGCCGGACTTTTTGACCGACTTCGGCTTTGGCGACTTCAACACCCGCACCGGCCTTTCCGAGAAAGACCGGGAACTGCTCACCGTTGTGCTGCTGGCCGCCCTGGGCAGCGCCGAGGTGCAGGTCAGGGCGCATGTCGTCGGCGCGCTGAAAACCGGCAGCACCCGGGAAGAAGTTGTCTGCGCGCTGGTGCACGCCATGCCGTATATGGGCATTCCCCGGCTGTTCAACGCCCTGAACTGCGCCCGGGAACAGCTGAGCGCGGACTGACCCCGCCAAACCGGCGTCGTTTTCCACATCCGCGGCAGGGCCGCAGAAACAGGTCCGGCCAGGAAGCGTTTTACCGCCTCCCGGCCGGACCTGTTTTTTTGACTGTCACCGGACCGGGCAGACGCCGTTTGCGCAGTCGGCGTCCCCGACGTCCAGCTCCGTCTCCTCCCGCTCATAGCGGGACAGCAGCGACGGATTGAACGGCCGCATAGCCGCCTTGCGGCGCTCGTACTCGGCCCGTTCGATGGCCTCGTAGGGCATCAGCTCGTAAAAGCTGTCGTCGTAGCTCAGAAAGGACAGCGCCACCACGTCGTCCCAGTTGTCCCACACCCACTGCTCCACGTCGTCCCACTCGCCGCTGCGCACATGGATGGTCACCGAGCAATTGTGGTCCACATAGTTTTCCATGAACATCTTGTAGTTTTCCAGCTGTTCCACCGCCGACACATCCGCCTTGACCCGGCCCTCCGGGGCCTGCACCGGGAACTCCACCACCTTGGTGACCGGGTCGTCCGGGTCCTGGCCCACCTCCGGCAGAACCGGATACCCCAGGTCCTCGCACACGCGGCACAGCGGGTCCGTGGCCGAGATGCGCACCCGCCGGATATAATAGGGCGCATGGGAATAGTGCACCCCGCTGGAAACCGTGGGCAGCAGCGAAAGCGTCCCTTCCGGTTTTACCGTGGTCACCAGCAGCGGCTCTTTGCCCCCCAGCTGGGCGGCGATCCCGGCGGCGGCCTCGTGGGCGGTACGGCGCAGCTCGCGCAGCAGCTCGATCTGTTCCCCGCGGTCCATGCCGGTCGCGTTGACCATGTCCTGCCAGCCGGTCACCGAGCACCCCAGCAGGCGGTCCCGCTGCTGCACGGCATTCCAGCTGTGCATTTCCAGTTCCCGGCAGGTCATGCGGTACCCCGCCCGGGCCGACAGCCTCTGCGCCGCCAGCAGGGCTTCCCGGTCCAGCTCTCCGTCCCGGACAAACCCCATCACATTCACGGTGGTCAGGTTGCACAGCCCGTGGCTGTCCAGCAGGATCTCGCCGCAGGGGTTGCAGCCGTTGAAATTGGGGCGGCGCCGGGCGCCGGCTTCCTCGTTGATCCAGCCCGGCTCGCCGGAATAGCGCATCTGCTGCAGGTGCCAGTGCAGCTGCTCGCGGCTTGGCTTGCTGCGGTAATAGATGGAATTGTTGCTCATCTGCCGGTGGGCGATCTCCCTGTCGATCTCCCAGTGGCCGTTCACCTGGCGGTACAAGCGGCTTTTTGCCTGGATGCACGCGGTATCCCCGGCGTCGATCAGGCCGATCTCGCTGGTGCGCCGCACCCCGCCGGACACCACATTCTCGCCGATGATATTGGCGATGTCCAAAAGGTCGATGGGCCGCAGCCGGACCCACACCGCCCCGTCCCGCCGCCCCGCGGCGGCAACCACTTTGTGGATCTTGCCCACCATCGCCATCATTGAACCGTAGCCGCTGGCCGTGCCGCCAAAGGTCTTGAGGCGTTCGCCCTTGGGACGGATGGAGTCGTAGACAATAACCAGCCGCCGGATCTGGTGGTACTCGCGGCTGGACAGGATGTCGAAATAATGCTGCAGCGCCTGTGCCCAGCCCTCCTTGGAGTCCCCGATGTCCAGCGTGGCGGTCTCCCGGTCAAAGGTCAGGTTGGTGTACTCCAGCCGCCGGTCCGGCGGGACCGGGTCATAGGATTTGTGCAGAATCTCCAGGTCGGTGCGGACCGGGGGCAGCTTGTCGGCGTCCGACTGCAGCACCCGGATCCCCACGCCGCTGCCCACCATCAGCAGATAAAACAGGTCGTGATAGGCCGAAAAGCTGTCGATGACGGTAAAGGCGCAGTTATAGTTGGCCATAGGATACTGGTCGGCCACCGGCGTGCCGCCCACCCACAGCGTGCGGCCGGACAAAAACTGCCGCATGTGATAGATATTGTCATACAACTGTTCCGCTTCCTCACGGGTGGTGGGGGCAAGGGAACAGTTATATTCAACGGCGCGGCGCACCGTCTCCCACCAGAATTCCCGCCGCCCGTACCGGGGCAGATAGCGGGAATAGGTCCGCGTGTACACAAAGGCCCCCAGCTGCTGCATCGGGTTGGGCGCATGCTTGTAAGGGCTCAGGAACTCGCGGGTCAGCAGCCCTTCGCGCGGCTCCCCGCCGGCGCGCTCCTTTTCCTTTTCCAGCCGGTAGCGGATATAGGCTTTGGCGGTCTGGTAGCGGTGTTCCTCAAACAGGGTCTCCTCCACCGTGTCCTGGATCGTCTCAATGTCCTGGACGTCCCCGCCCCGCGCCTGCAGCTTTTCGGCGACCCGGGCCGTTACCCGCTCGATGACCGGCTCGTCGTGTTCGCCGGCGGCCGCCGCTGCCAGCGTGATGGCGCGGCGGATAAACTCTGCGTCAAACGGCACGATCCTGCCGCTGCGCTTGCGCACGTTCATATCGCTTTCTCTCCTTTCCGCACGGCAGCTGCCGCTTGGTAAATACACTATATACAGTACATTCATTTGATTCAATTGTCAATATGTTGGGTTTGCTTTTTTTGTCGCCTTGCCCGCAAAAACGGAGCAGGCTGCCCTGGGCGCGCTCCGCAAAGCGCCGCCCGCCTGCAGGGGCAAAGTGCAGGCGGGCGGCGCATCCTTCTTTTTTTGCGTGCGGCAAGCCGCGGCCGGGCGGCGCTCAGCGGGGCTTTGCCACCGACTTGCGCACCAGCGCGCGGCGCAGGCGGGCGCGCGCCAGCTGGATCTCCTTCTCATCCAGTCCGGTCTCTTTCAGTTTGGCATCGGCGCGCTGGCGGCTGCGCTCGGCACGAGCGGCGTCGATCTCGTCCGCCCATTCCCAGGTGGTGGCGATCAGCCGCACCCGGCCGCCCAGCACCGTCAGCATGCCGCCGATGCAGGCGGCGGAGCGTGTATTCCCATCCGGCGTGACGATGTGGGCCTCGCCCATGGCAAGGGCGGTGCAGTAATCGCAGTGCCCGGCCAGGATAGCCACATCGCCGCCAATGGTACGGCAGACCAGCCGGGCGGCCGGGCCGTCAAACAGGCAGCCGTCCGGCGTGACCACCGTGAGCGGGTAGGTATTCATGGCGGCAGCCTCCTTTGCCGGTCGGTTTGCGGCTCGCTTTGCCGCAAATCATCCTCCGGCCTTTATTTTTTTGCCTTGGCATACACGTCGTCGATGGTGCCGGCAAACAGGAAGCTGCTTTCCGGCAGGGCGTCGCAGTCGCCGCCCAGGATCGCCTCGAACCCGCGCAGCGTCTCGGCCAGGGGCACATACTGGCCCGGCATGCCGGTGAACTGCTCGGCCACATGGAAGCTCTGGGACAAAAACCGCTGGAGCTTGCGGGCGCGGGCAACGGTGACCTTGTCCTCCTCGCTCAGCTCGTCCATGCCCATGATGGCGATGATGTCCTGCAGCTCCCGGTACCGCTGCAGGACCTTCTGCACGGCGCGGGCGGCGTCGTAGTGGCGCTGGCCCAGCGCGCCGGGGCTTAGGATGCGGCTGGTGGATTCCAGCGGGTCCACCGCCGGGTAGATGCCCTGGGCGGCGATGTCGCGGCTTAAAACCGTGGTGGCATCCAGGTGGGTGAAGGTGGTGGCGGGGGCCGGGTCGGTCAGGTCGTCGGCCGGCACATACACCGCCTGCACCGAGGTGATGGAGCCGTTTTTGGTGGAGGTGATGCGCTCCTGCAAAGCGCCCATCTCGGTGGCAAGGGTGGGTTGGTAACCCACCGCGCTGGGCATGCGGCCCAAAAGGGCGCTGACCTCGCTGCCTGCCTGGGTAAAGCGGAAGATGTTGTCGATGAACAAAAGCACATCCTGGTTCTTCACGTCGCGGAAATACTCGGCCATGGTCAGGCCGGACAGCGCCACCCGCATACGGGCGCCCGGCGGCTCGTTCATCTGGCCGTAGACCATGGCGGTCTTGCTCAGCACGCCGCTCTCGGCCATTTCCAGGTAAAGGTCGTTGCCCTCGCGGGTGCGCTCGCCCACGCCGGTAAAGACCGAGTAACCGTTGTGGGCGGTGGCGATGTTGTAGATCAGCTCCTGGATCAGCACCGTCTTGCCCACGCCGGCGCCGCCAAACAGGCCGATCTTGCCGCCCTTGGCGTAGGGGCAGATCAGGTCCACCACCTTGATGCCGGTCTCCAGGATCTCGGCGGCGGGCTGCTGCTCGTCAAAGGGGGGCGGGGCGCGGTGGATGGGCCAGCGCTCCAGCCCCTCGGGGGCGAGCTGTTCGTCGATGGGCTGGCCCAGCAGGTTGAACACCCGCCCCAGGCACTTTTCCCCCACCGGCACGGTGATGGGGCCGCCGGTGTCCACCGCCTGGTCGCCGCGCACCATGCCGTCGGTGCTGCTCATGGCGATGCAGCGCACCACGTTATCGCCGATCTGCTGGGCCACCTCGGCGATCAGCGGTTCGCCGCGGTTATCCAGCCGGATGGCGTTGTTCAGCGCGGGCAGGCAGCCTTCCGGAAAACGAATATCCAGCACAGGCCCCATGACCTGCACCACATGGCCGATGGTTTGTTCTGACATAGGGACACTCCTTTTAGGGTGTATCTGATCAATCAAAGCTTCTGTGCAATTCGCCGGAGCGCAGCGGACGCGGACCGCGGGAACCCCGGGCATCCCCCAAAAGCCCCGCAGCGCGGCAGACGCTGCCTTTTCGCCGAATTGGACCTTGCTGGGGATTTGTCAGCGACACCCCAGGATGGTTTTCATACAAAGGCCGGACGGCAGGATATGCCGGCGCATGCGCCGCCCGCAGGCGGACGGCCGCGCTATATGGCCTCTGCGTTGGCGCCAGCCACGATCTCGGTGATCTCCTGGGTGATGGCGGCCTGACGGGCGCGGTTGTAGTTGAGGCTGAGGCGGTCGATCATATCCGCCGCGTTCTTGCTGGCCGAGTCCATGGCGGTGCGGCGGGCGCCCAGCTCGCTGGAAACGCTCTCGCACAAAGCGCCGTAGACGACGCCGGCCAGATACTCGGGGATGATGGCGTCAAACACGGTGCGGCCGTCCGGCTCGTACAGCACAATGGAATGGTCGTTTTTGCCGCCCTGCTCCGGCAGGCGGAAAGGCAGCACCGGCAACACCTGGGCAGTCTGGGTCAGCATCGAGACGAACCGGGTGTAAACGATACGGATCTCGTCGATCTGGCCGGCGGCAAACAGCCCGCACAGCATCCGGCTGATCTCGAAACAGTCGCTGACCGAAAGCTCCCCCGCCACGGCAAACGCCTTGCTGACGATGGGGGTCCCCAGCCGCTCAAAGTGCTCGACGGTGCGGCGGCCGATGGGCAGCACGCAGACGTCCCGCCCTTCGGCGTCGGCCGCGGCGGCGCGGAACACGTTGGCGTTATAGCCGCCCGCCAGGCCGCGGTCGCCGGCTATGACGATATAGCAGATCCTGCCCTGCCGCCGCGCCAGAAAAGGACTTTGCAGAGCGGGGTCGGCCGCCGCCATATCGCACAGGGTGGCGTACAGCGTCTCGAAATAGGGGCGGCTGTGTTCCACCCGCTGGCGGGCGCGGCGCAGCTTGCTGGAAGCCACCAGCTCCATGGCCTTGGTGATCTGCATGGTGCCTTCGACGCTTTTGATGCGCAGCTTGATGTCCTTCATGGACGCGGACACGGCGTTCCCTCCCCTCTTTCCCGGCCGTCAGGCGGTATGCGTTTTGACAAAAGTGTCGGTGTACTCGTTCAGCGCGGCGGCCAGCGCGCCTTCGCTCTCCGCGGAAAGCGCGCCGCTGGCGCGGATCTCCGCCAGCACGGCGGAAGCGGCGGCGCTGCCGTCCAGCCAGGGGTACAGGCCGCGCTCATACTCGGCCACATTGGTCACGCTGACCCGGTCCAGGCAGCCGTGGATGGTGGCGTACAAAATCGCCACCTGCTTTTCCACCGGTACCGGGCTGCCCCGGCCCTGCTTGAGCACCTCTACGATGCGCGCGCCCTGGTCCAGGCGGGCCCTGGTGTCGGCGTCCAGGTCGGAGCCGAACTGGGCAAACCCCTGCAGCTCCCGGTACTGGGAGTAGACCAGCTTCAGGGTGCCGGCCACCTTTTTCATCGCCTTGATCTGGGCGTTGCCGCCCACGCGGGACACCGAGATGCCCGGGTTGACCGCCGGCATGACGCCCGCATGGAACAGCTCAGTCTCCAGGAAGATCTGGCCGTCGGTGATGGAGATGACGTTGGTGGGGATATAGGCCGACACGTCGCCGGCCTGGGTCTCGATGATGGGCAGCGCCGTCAACGAACCGCCGCCCAGCTTGTCGGACAGCTTGGCGGCCCGTTCCAGCAGGCGGCTGTGCAGATAGAACACGTCGCCGGGGTAGGCCTCGCGGCCGGGCGGACGGCGGATCAAAAGCGACAGCGCCCGGTAGGCCACCGCGTGCTTGGACAGGTCATCGTAGATGACCAGCACGTGCCGGCCTTTGTGCATGAAATACTCGCCCATGGCGCAGCCCGCATAGGGCGCGATATACTGCAGCGGCGAAAGTTCCGACGCGGTGGCGGACACCACGATGGTGTAGTCCATGGCACCGGCGGCGGAAAGCTCCTCCACCAGCGCGGCCACGGTGGACTGCTTCTGGCCGATGGCCACATAGATGCAGATCACGTCGCCGCCCTTCTGGTTCAGGATGGTATCCACGGCGATGGCGGTCTTGCCGGTCTGGCGGTCGCCGATAATCAGCTCGCGCTGACCGCGGCCGATGGGGATCATCGAGTCGATGGCCTTGATTCCGGTCTGCAGGGGTTCCCGCACCGGCTGGCGTTCCAATATACCGGGGGCGGGGCTTTCGATGGGGCGGTAGCCGGCGGCGTCGATGGGACCTTTGCCGTCGATGGGCTGGCCCAGCGCGTTGACCACCCGGCCGATCATCGCCTCGCCCACTGGCACCGAGACCACGCGCCCGGTGCGGCGGACAACGCCGCCCTCCGAGATGCCTGCCTCACTGCCCAGCAGCACGATGGCGACGGAGTTTTCCTCCAGATTCTGGGCCATGCCGTAGGCGCCGTTTTCAAATTGCAGCAGCTCGCCGGCCATGCACTTGTCCAGGCCGGCTGCGCGGGCAATGCCGTCGCCCACCATGGTGACGATGCCGGTCTCGCTCTGCTCGATGGCGGCGGCGTAATTTTTGATCTGTGCCCGGATGATGCGGGAGATCTGTTCGGGGTTGAGCTGCATGGGGATGGATCACCACCTGTTTTATATGGGAAAATCAGTCAAATCAGGGTATATCCGGCAAATCAAAGACGCCGGGGATTTGTCGGGGCCACCCCGGGAAAGCGCGCCGCCCCGGCGCGGCCTTCCGGCCGGGGCGCGGGTCCTGCCGGGCGCGGCGACGGTCACAGCGTCAGCGCGTCCAGGCTTTCCCGGATGGAATCCAGGCGGCGGCGCAGGGTGCCGTCCAGGCGGGCGCCGTCCATGTCCAGGCGGATGCCGCCCAGCAGTTCCGGCTCCACCGTCACCGTCAGGTCGATCTGCTTGCCGGTCATGGCGGCCAGCCTGTCAGTCAGACGCCGCCGGGCGTCGCCGTCCAGCGCAACGGCCGCGGCGGCCCGCACCTCCAGGATACCGTGGGCGGCGTTGTAACGGCTGCGGTACTCCCGCGCGCAGGCGGGCAGCTGGCGCAGCAGCCCGGCGTCGCACAAAATCTTCAGGAAGCTGACGGTGTAGGGGTGCATCTGCCCGCCGAACGCCTCGTCCAGCAGGGCGCGCCGCCGGGCGCGGGGGATGTTTGGCATCGAGAGCAGCCGGACGTACTGCGGTTCTGCCGCCATACAGGCGGCGGCGCAGTCCAGCTCCTGCAAAATGCGGTCGTCCAGGCCTTCTTCGGCCGCCAGTTCAAACAGGCTGCCGCCGTAGCGCTTTGCCGCGGCGGTCATGAGGCGTCACCCACATGGGCGATGAACTCGTCGATCAGGGCCTGGTGGTCCTGCTCGCGCACTTCACGCTCCACCACACGGCTGGCGATGTCCATGGCAATGCCGCCGATCTCGCCTTTCAGCTCGTTGACGGCCTTCTTTTTCTCCTGGGCGATCTGCGCCTCGGCGCTTTCCCGCAGGGCGCGGGCCTGCTGTTTGGCCTCGGCGACGATCTCCGCCTCCCTGGCGTGGGCGCGGGCGGCGGCCTGGCGCAGCAGCGCGTCGCTCTCCTGCTTCACGTCCTCCAGGCGGGTCTGGTACTGCTGTTCCAGCTCGGCGGCCTGCCGCCTGGCGGCGTCCGCCTCCGCGTACATAGCGTCGATCTCGTTCTGGCGGTCGTCGATCATCTTTTTGACCGGCTTGAACAGAAAATGTCTCAGCACCAGGAACGTGATCATCATATTGCAGAAGGTGAACAGCGCCGTCCAAGGGTTGACGCCCACAAAGCTCTCAAAGGCGCTCTCAAATTCAGGCAAGGGCTTTCCCCTCCTTTCTTGCGGCGCGGGTTACGGGGCCTGCGCGGCCGGCAGTGACGGCCGCAGTCCCCCTTGCGGATGCGCGCGGCAGTTTCAGAACACAAACAGCATCAAAAGCGCAATGACCAGCGAGTAGATGCCGGTGGATTCGGTGATGGCGCAGCCCAAAATCATGTTGGTGCGCAGGATGCCGGCGGTCTCGGGCTGGCGGGCCATGCCCTCCAGCGCCTTGCCTACCGCGTGGCCTTCGCCGATGGCCGGGCCGATGGCGCCCAGGCCCATGCAGATCCCCGCGCCGATGGCGCAGGCAGCGCGTACGATCGCTTCTTCCATAATGTGCCTCCTGTCAGGTGGATTTGGTTTTGGTATCTTCACATCGCAAGCGATGATGAATTCAAAGGGGATCGCCCCCGCCGGATGCCCGGCGGCAAGGGCGGCAGGTCACTCTGTTTCCGGCGCGGAGCCGGTCTCCTCCGGGGGCGGGCAGCAGTTGCCGATGTAGACCATCGTCAGCAGGCTGAACACCAGCGCCTGCACGCCGCCGGAGAACACATCAAAATACAGGCTCAGGATGCCGGGGACGCCCACCTGCAGGTAGGGCACGCCGGTCAGGCCCAGCAGCGCCAGACCGCCGGTGACGGCAAACAGCGCGCCCACGATCTTGCGCCCCAGCTTTTTGACCCGGACGCCCCAGATCAGCAGCGCCAGACCGGCGGCCAGCAGCAGCGCCGCCGCAACGGCGTTGCTGGCCACCGCCCCCAGCACCATGCCGGACAGCGTGGCCAGCGCCGTGTAAAGCAGGCTGGTCAGCACGCCGCCGCCGGCAATGTTGCCGAAATGACGGAAAGCCATCGAGATGGGCTGCGAGATCTCCGAGATGATGTTCATGGGCAGCATGACCGGCACCGGGTCGGCAAAGCCTTTCAGCCAGCCCGCAAAGCCGTTGGCGCGGATGCCGCACCCCCAGCACAGCACGCTGGTCATCACCGCCCAGGTGGCGGTGGTGGACAAATCGGCGGTGGCGGAGCGCAGAATCCCCGTCATGCCGATCAGGGTGCCCCCCAGCGAGGACAGGAACAGCGCGCCGATGTAGGGCGCCCAGTACAGATTGTGCTCACCCATGGTGTCGCGCACCATGTCGTACAGCATGGTGACGCCCTTTTCCACCAGCACCTGTCGGCGGGAGGGCCGTTTTTGCAGGTTGCGGCCCAAAAGCACCCCCGCCGTGCACAGCAGCACCATCACCACAAAGGAGGACACCGCCGTCTGGGTGACGGGGATACCGCCGAACAGCGGGATGGTAAAGTAGATCTTGGGACCGTTCAAGGCTTGTCGTCCCCCTTCCCGGCGCGGAACAGGTCGATACATTTGAGGGCGAACTGGGCGAACAGCAGCGGGATCAGCGCCGCCACCGGGTCGCAGATGCCGCCCCGGAACAGCAGGATCAGCACCACGGCGATGAACAGCAGCCGGATGCCGGTGGACGCCTGGATGGAAAGCTGCAGCCGCGCGGGGTCACTGTCCTCCGCCGCGCGGTCCAGCGCCCGGGCGATGGTGATGGACAGGACCAGGAAATGCGCCACCGCGATCGCACCGCCCACAAGCCCGCCGATCAGCACTTTTTCCGTAAAGCGTCCCAGCGCCGCATAGACGCCGAACATGACCGCCACGCAGACAGCCACAATGGCGGCCAGACGCAGCACCTGCCCCAGCACGTCGCGGTATTTGCGCATGGGTATGCCCCCCTTTGTTGAGTATGTCACCAAACCGGCGGAAAAATCACGGGGCAGGGCCGGCCCCGCCCCGTCAATGCTCGTTGAAAGAAACGCCCCTGTCGGCGCTCCGGCTGCGCTTTTGCTCCTCGGCGCCCTGGCGGTCCATCCGCCGGACCGAGGATACCAGCCCGCCCAGGGCGCCCATCAGCCCCAGGACCACGCCCAGGGCCACCACCCAGCCGCCCAGCGCGAACCGCCCCTGCAGCCATACCGCCAGCAGGATGCACCCGGCCAGCGGCGCCGCGACCGAAAAGCCAAACTGCGTCACCCAGGCAAGCAGCCGGGCGGCGCGATAAAGCTCTTTCATGGGCGGGGCTCCTTCCCAGTCGAACTGATTCGAACAAAACGTTCAAAAGCCTGCGTTCAGTATACCGCAACCAAAGTTTATTTTCAACATATAATTTTATCGAATATTGAATATTTTTGTGCACTTCATTCGCAATTTGCGCAAAACAAAAACACGCGGCGCCCTCCGCATCACAGAGAGCGCCGCGCACGACGCGTATTATAAACGGGCAGAAACCGGGGCCGGCGCTATTGCACATTGCAGAAGCGGCCGAACTCTTTTCAAAGGCAGGCCGATCGCACGCCGCAGAGCTAAATTTCACTCCCGCCCCTGTGCGGGCGGCTCGTCCTCCTCCCTATATTCTAATATATCCCCCGGCTGGCAGTGCAGCACATGGCAGATGGCGTCCAGCGTGCTGAACCGGATCGCCCGCACCTTGCCGGTTTTCAGGTAAGAAAGATTGACGTTGGAGATGCCCACCAGCTCCGCCAGCTGGTTCAGCTTCATTTTGCGGTCCGCCAGGACCCGGTCCAGACGAATGACGATCATAGCGTGTGGTCCACCTCATCCTGCAGTGTGATGCCGTAATGGATGATGTACGCCGCCACCAGAAATACGATGCCGGGGAACAGTTCGTCCACCCCGGTATAGGTCGAAAAAGCGGTGATCTTGCTGCCCGAAACCAGATTGGAGAGCTGGCTGAACAATATCTTTACAAACGGCAGGACGAACGAGGCATAGACTTGCAACAGGCCGTAGCCAAGCAGGCCGCGGGCGTTTTGCTCGACAAAAATCCTGCCCTGCGCGATATTGGCAAACACGCGGCTCAAAAGCCAGCATCCCGCCAGCGCCGGCAGCGCCTGCGCCGCAAGCATCAGCGTCAGGCCGATGTGCGTGGGCAGATCGACCCCGCCGTCGCTGTTGGCCGTTACGCGGATGTCGCTTCCGGAGTCAACGGTAAACATTCTGGTGCTCCATTCGTGGTCCTCCTCCGCATAAATGGCTTCTTCGTACACGTCCGTGCTGGTACGCAGCGTGAAAGTCTGCCGTCCCAGGCAGGCCAGCACTGTGACCAGTGCAAAAAAGCAGATGGCCAGCCAGCAGGCAGCCTGCAGGAAGGACGCGGCCTTCCGGACAAACCTTTCATTCAACAACGGTTTCAGCATTTTCATGGTCCTCATCTCACTGAGATCGTATCAGGATGATTCGCATTTGTCAATAATTTTTTAATGTTAATCGTTAATTTTTTGCATACAAACAGCGGGGGCAAACAGCGGGGGCTGCAAACCTTGCAGCCCCCGCTGAACCAAAAGCATAATGCGCCGCGGCGGCGGGATATTCCCTTACGCCAGGATCGGCTTGAGTGCCTCGGCCAGGGCGTCCTTCTTGGCCTGGGCTTCGGCCAGGTCCTTGCCCAGCGTGGTGAAGTAGGTCTTGATCTTGGGCTCGGTGCCGGAGGGGCGCACCACCACGGTGGAGCCGCTTTCCAGCGTGTAGATCAGCACGTTGGCGGCGGGCAGGCCGGTCTCCTCCGGCTTCTGGTAGTCCACCACCTTGACGACCTTGTCGCCGGCGAACTCCTTGGGCGGGTTGGCGCGCAGGCCGGCCATGATGCCGGCCATCTTGTCCATGCCGGACAGGCCGGGGAACTCAAAGCTGTCCACCTTGTTCAGGTAGCGGCCGTACTGGGCGTAGATGCGGTCCAGCTCCTCCTTGATGGAGCTGCCCTTGCTGCGGTAGTAGGCGGCCATCTCGCAGATCAGCATGCTGCCGATGATGGCGTCCTTGTCGCGGACGTAGGGCCCTGCCAGATAGCCGTAGCTCTCCTCAAAGCCAAAGATAAAGCGGTCCACCTGGCCGGTGGCCTCCAGCTTGGCGATCTGGTCGCCGATCCACTTGAAGCCGGTCAGCACGTTGCGGCACTCGACGCCGTAATGCTCGGCGACTTTATCGGCCAGCGGGGTCGAGACGATGGACTTGCACATGACCGGGTCCTTGGGCATGGTGCCCTG
>DWVD01000018.1 GCA_019120395.1 Candidatus Gemmiger faecigallinarum | reverse complement strand
CCCTGCGGCACACCGGCCGCCCGGCCCAGCAGCAGGCCCAGCCCCTGCAGGACCGCCGCCAGCAGCAGGTTGGCGGCGCTGTACAAAATACCGCTCAGCCACAGCGAGGCCACGCCCTGCCGCCGGGAATGTCCCCAGCAGACCGTCAGCGTAAAGCAGACGCCCGCGCTGCCTATGCCCGTGATAAACCCGGCAAAAACGCCGCCCACCAGCGCCATGGCGGTGGGGATGGCAAAGGCGCTGGCGTCAAAGGGTTCGCCCTCGACGGCGGCGGCGATCAGCACGACCGCCACGATCAGCAGCCAGAACCCCGCCGGGAACAGCAGCATGGCCAGCATGTCGTCCCGGCGGAAGCGCATCCACCGGGCAAAGAACCGCCCAAACGGCAGGCCGCCCGCGGGGGAGGACAGGGCCGCAGTTTTCTCTTTCATAAGCTCACCACCACTTTTGTAAATCGCAGCCGGGAGATCGCGCCCAGCGCCAGGGCCGCCGCCAGAAATCCGCCGCCGACCGCCAGCCAGACCGGGTTTGCGATGCTGACCGGCCGCAGCACGTCAAACAGCGGCTCATCGTTCAGCAGAATACAGATCTGCACCGCCATCAAAAGCACAAAGCTCAGCATCCAGGCCGCGGTCACGATCAGCGAGCGCCGCCAGCCTTTCTCCACCGTCTGGGACAGGATGCTGCCCTGCAGCGCAAACACGCAGCCCGCAAACAGCAGCGCCATGCCGCCCCAGTCCCAGGCGATCGAATTTCTTTCCACCATTTTGCCGTCCGCCAGGGCAAAGGTCAGCCAGGTCATGGCCAGGCAAAGCACCGCGATCAGCAGCGAGGTCAGCTGCCAGCCCCAGAAACACAGTCTGCGCGGCGCGCCGAAGCTGAGCGCCAGGTTGGTCATGCTGCCGCCGCCGAACATGGCCGGCAGCGCCATGGACAAAAGGGGCGTGGCAAACACATAGGTCTCAAACAGGCTGAGGTCGGTCAGCCATACGCCGGCGACCACAATGGCCACATAGACCGCCATGGTGGTCAGCGCGCCCAAAAGCAGCCGCCGGTAAAGCACCAGCATTTTCAGCATGGGATCACCCCTCCTCGTCGCCGTGGCCGCACAGGGCCACAAACACGTTCTGCAGGCTCATGCCCTCCAGCGTCAGGTCCGGGTCGGCGGCCAGCCGTTCAAACAGCGCGCCGTCCCCCTGGATGGCCGCCATCTTATGGGCGCCCACCGTCTGCACCTGCAGCGGCGCGGGGCCGCCCGCCAGGGCTTTGTCCACCGCCGCCGCGCTGCCGGACACATAGCGGAAGCGGTCCACCAGCTCCTCGGTGGGGGCGTCGGCGATGATGCGCCCCTCGTCCAGCACGATGACCCGCTCGAACACGCCGGCCGCCTCCTCGATGATATGGGTCGAGATGACAAAGGTGCGGCCGGTCTCGGCGTAATCGTCCAGCAGCAGACGGTAAAACCGCTCCCGCATCACCACGTCCAGCCCGGCGGCCGGTTCGTCCAGGATGGTCACCGGCGCGCGGGAAGCCAGCGCCGCCGTGATGGTCACCATGCTCATCTGACCCTTGCTCAGCTTGCTGATGCGCTTTTTGGTGTCAATGCCGAACTTTTTCAGCAGCGCATCGGCGTAGGCGGCGTCCCACCGCGGGCAGAACAGTTTTGCCGCCAGCAGGTACTCCTCCACCTTCAGGGCGGCCACCTCGCTGGAGGGATTCAGCTCCCGTGCAAAGCACAGGTCGCCCAGGGCGCGGGGGTTCTCCCACACCGGCTCGCCGCCGTAGGTGACTTCGCCGCCGTTTTTGGTGTTCTGGCCGGTCAGGATGCTTAAAAGGGTGGTCTTGCCCGCGCCGTTGCGGCCGATCAGGCCGTAGATGTGCCCCGGCTCGATGGTCAGGTCCAAATCCCGCAGCACCTGCTGGCTGCCGTAGTTTTTCTTCAAGCCTTTGGCGCAGAGCGCACGGCCCTGCCCCTGTATGGTACGGTCGGTCATAACAATTCCTCCTTGCCGGCCTCGTCGGCCACAAGCTTGAGCAGCTGCTCCTGTGTGATGTCCAGGCGTTTGGCCTCGCGCACCAGGGCGCGGACCTGCTGCCGGGCAAAGGCCTGGCGGCGCTGGGTGCGCAGCTTTTCCAATGCGCCGGGGGCCACAAACATGCCAATGCCCCGCCGCTTGTACAAAAGCCCCTCGTCCACCAGGCGGTTGATGCCCTTGGCCGCCGTGGCCGGGTTGATGTTGAAGGCACGGGCCAGCTCGTTGGTGCTGGGCACCTGGCTGTCCTCGGCGTATTCTCCGCGCAGGATGCCGTCCTCCAGCAGCTGCGCGATCTGCTGGTAGATCAGGGCCTGGTCGTTGAGCATCCCTTTCAAGGGCGGCGCCCCCTTCCTGTTTGAGTTTCCGATAACCGTCGGGGCCGTGCACAGCCCCGGAAGCGCCGAACCCGGCGGGCGTCCCCGTTTGTTGGTTCATTACTTCTGTAACTAACCATACCACCAATTTGCCCGTTTGTCAACAGGCCGGGCAGGCTTTGCGCCGCTGCGGGCAAATTTTACAAATTCGCAGGCCCCTTCCCCGCCCCGCAACGCCGCAGCGCATTGACAATATCGATATTCGATGATATAGTATAGATAAGGAAATATCGATGTTCGATATAAGCATGTCCTGCCCGCCGGGCAGCGAAAGGAGCGTGATGCCATGCCGCGGGAGAAATTCGGCACCCTGACCGAACCGATGTTCTATACCCTGCTCTGCCTGCGCGAGCCCTGCTGCGGCGCGGACATCATGGCAAAGGTGCGCACGCTGACGCAGGGGCGGGTCGGCATCGGGCCGGGGACGCTGTACAATCTGCTGGAAGAATTTTTAAGCCGGCGGTATATTCGGGAGCTGGACGTCCCCGGCCGGCGGCGGGTCTACCAGCTGACCGCCGAGGGCTGCCGCCTGCTGGACGAGGAATACCGCCGCCTGTGCCGCCTGGCCGGCGACTATCGGCAGGTGTTCGGCCCCGACGCTGCATCCGCGCCAGACGCTGCAAAGGAGGATGCCCCATGAAATACCGCTATGAGCTGAACCTGCGGGAGCCCTGCGACTGGAAGGGCGTCGAGAATCACCTGCAAAAGATGGCCGCCGGCGGCTGGCGGCTGGAGCGTATCGCCAACTTTGTCTGGCGCTACCGCCGGGATGCCCCCGCCCAGGTCCGCTACGCCGTGGCTTACCTGTCCGCCCTGACCGAGAGCACGCCCCGCCCCGACCCGGACGAGCGCGCTTTGACCGACCTGTGCGAGGCCGCCGGCTGGCAGAAGGTGGACGACTGGAACGGTATGCTGATCTACGCAAACGACCGTCCCGACCCGCAGCCCTTTGCAACCGACGAACCGCTGCGGCTGGAAAGCATCCATGCCGCCATGCGGCGGCGCTGGCTGCGCGGGCAGATCCTGTTTCTGGTCCTGTCCGCTTTGATCTCGCTGTTCGGCTGGCCGGTCTGGGCCATCGCAGCCCACTTTGCGCCGGTGACGACGGCGCTTTTGGCCGTCTGCCTGTTCGGGTATCCCCTGTGCTCTATTGCCTGCTACTATCTGTGGTACGCGGCGGCAAGGCTGGCGGTGGCCAATGGCCGCCTCTGCCCCTCCAACTCGCTCCAGCAATGGGTTTCCGCCAGCTTCGCCGTCGTGCTGCTGGCAACGGTTGCCCTCTATCTGGTCGGCAGCCAGACCAGCGAACCGGGACTGGCCTGGTATATCGTCTTGCACCTGGCCGGCATTTTGGTTTTGAACGTCCTGTGCGCGCTGCTGCGGCGCTGGATGCGGGAGCGTAGCGTCAGCCAAGGCGTAAACCTTGCTGTCACCCTGGTTTTTGCCTTTGTGACATCCCTTCTTCTGGTTTTAGGGCTGCAGTCCGTATTTCTCTGGTAAAGCCGCCGGCAGCGTACCGTTCTTCCATCCCTGCAAAGGAGGATGCCCTATGAAAGACCGGAAAGCAAGTTTGAACCTGTACAGCCCCTGCGACTGGAAAGCGGTGGAACGGCACCTGACCCGCATGGCGGCCAAAGGCTGGCGGCTGGAGTATGTGGGCCATGCCTGCTGGCATTACCGCCGGGCGGCGCCCGCCGCGGTGCACTATGCGGTGACCTGGCTGCCCGGCCTGTCCGCCTACGCCCCGGAGCCCACCGTCGAGGAAGCCGACCTCAGCGAACTTTGCGCGGCGGCCGGCTGGCAGAAGGTCTGCGGCTGGGGCAATATGATGATCTATGCAAACGACCAGCCCGACCCGGTGCCGCTGATCACCGACGAACGGCTGCGGCTGCAGAACCTCCACGCCGCCATGAAAAAGGGCGGCCTGCTGGGCATGGGCGTCGTGTTCGGCGTCAGCGCGGCGCTTGCCCTGCTTCTGTGGCCGATTTGGGCCGTTTCCTACCGGACGGTCCCGGACGTCACGGTGCTGCTGGCGGTCTGCGCCCTGGGACTGCCGGGCGTCTGGCTGCTCAACTATTGGGGCTGGTATCGGACGGCCCGGCGGGCCGTGGAGGAAAACCGCCCCTGCCCGGTCAACCGGGCGGCGGGCTGGCTGGAGCTGGCCTGGCTGGCCGCCGCTTTGTGCCTGGCCGGCAGATACCTGTATCAGGAATGGTTCAGCGACCCGCGGCAGTTCTGGTACAGCCTGTGTTTCATGGCAGGGCTGATCGGCCTGGGCTTCCTGGGCGATGGGGTTCGCCGCTTCCTGCGGGAAAACGGCGGCAGCAAAGCCGGCAACATCGCCGCCGCGCTGGTGGCTGCGCTGGTCTGCGCTGTGGCGCTGGTATTTGCCCTGCAGCTTCTCTTCCCTGCCTGACGCCCGCCGGGCAGGCGCAAAAAATCCCGCCGGGGCACGGCATGGCGCTGTGCCCCGGCGGGGTTTTCTCTTGTATTTGTGTTTGTACAAAGGTCCGGGGACGTTCCGGCGGCGCAGATCTCAGCCCAGGCTGATGCCCATGGCGCGGGCGACGTTGAGCATATCGCAGTCGTCGGGCACCAGGCGGGACTTGCCGGCAACGTCCACCAGCGGGTTGCAGGTGACATGGTTGTTGACCATGGCCACCGTGACGCCGTAGTGCTCGTCCGCCACCAGCCCGGCCGCATAGGAGCCGAACTGGGTGGCCAGCACACGGTCGTAGGCGCAGGGCGAACCACCGCGCTGCATGTGGCCGGGCACGCAGATGCGGGTCTCGGCGCCGGTCATCTGCTCGATCTGGGCGGCGATGCGGTTGGTTGCGGTGGTATGGCCTTCCTCGGCGCGCTGGGCGGTCCACTGCTTGCGCTTCATCTTGGACTCCTCCACCGAATAAGCGCCTTCCGCCACTGCCAGGATCGAGAAGTTCTTGCCCGCCTTGGCGCGTTTTTCCACCGCTGCGGCCACCTTTTCGATGTTATAAGGATGCTCCGGGATCAGAATAATGTCGGCGCCGCCGGCAATGCCGGAATACAGCGTCAGCCAACCGGCCTTGTTGCCCATGATCTCAATGCACATCACGCGGCTGTGGCTGCCGGCAGTGGTATGGATGCGGTCGATAACCTCGGTGGCGATGTCCACCGCGGTGTGGAAACCAAAGGTCACGTCGGTGCCGTAAATGTCGTTGTCGATGGTCTTGGGCAGGCCGATGATGTTCAGTCCCTCCTGGCTGAGCAGGTTGGCAGTCTTGTGGGTGCCGTTGCCGCCCAGGCAGAGCAGGCAGTCCAGTTTTGCTTCCTTGTAGGTCTTTTTCATGGCCGCGACCTTGTCGACCTGGTCCTCCTCAATGACGCGCATCTTCTTGAACGGGGTGCGCTTTGTACCCAAAATAGTGCCGCCCACCGTCAAAATACCAGAGAACTCGCTGGGGTCCATTTCGCGGTAGTTGCCGTTGATCAGGCCGTCGTAGCCGTTGAGCACGCCGACGATCTCCACTTTGTCGCCCATGCGCTGGTACAGCGCCTTGGCCGCGCCGCGGATGGTGGCGTTCAGGCCGGGGCAGTCGCCGCCGGAGGTGAGAATACCAATGCGTTTTTTCATAATGAGTACCCCCTTGTATAGACTACCTTTAGAGTACCGATTTCCGGGGCCGTTGTCAAGACAGCAGACCAGTTTGTGGAAAAACTTTGCCTTAAAACGACGCCTCCACCAGCCCTTGGGTATAGCGGGACCGGGGTTGGAGCAATACCTGGTCGGTATCGC
>DWVD01000017.1 GCA_019120395.1 Candidatus Gemmiger faecigallinarum | reverse complement strand
CCTACCTGGTGGACGGCGTCTTTGACCCGGAGGCCGTCGCCATCGAGAAGAAAACGCTGCGCCGCCGCCTGCAGGCCGAGTTCAACGACAAGCGCCTGTACTGCGTGCGGCAGGCCCGCCGCCGCTTTTACGGCAACAGCCCGGCAGGCATCGAGCTGAACGGCTACCTGGACGAGGTGGACGCCGTCACCCCGCAGAGCGTCAAGGCCGAGTACGACCGCATCCTTGCGTCGGCCGCCATCGACGTGATGGTGCAGGGCGCCGACGCGGACCGGGTGGCCGACCGCCTGCTGCAAAAGCTGGCGGGGGTGCGCCGCGCCCCGGCGGCGGTGTCGCCCGCGCTGGCCATCCCGGTGCAGCCGGTGCAGCATTACACCGAGGCCATCCCCGGCGTGACGCAGGCCAAGCTGTGCATGCTGTTCACCCGCGGCACCACCGAGGCCCTGCCCTCCATCCACCTGCTGCGGGTGGCCATGGGCCTGCTGGGCGGCAGCGCCACCAGCCGGCTGTTCCGCAACGTGCGGGAAAAACAGAGCCTGTGCTATTACTGCGGCTCCAGCGCGGTGCGCGCCACCGGCGTGATGATGGTGGATTCCGGCGTGGAGCCGGGCGGCGAGGCAAAGGCCGAGGCCGCCATCCTGAAAGAGCTGGACGACCTGCAAAAGGCCCCCGCCACCGCCGAGGAGCTGGAGCAGTGCCGCCTGGCGCTGCTGGGCAGCATCGACGCGGTGGGCGACAGCCTGGCCGGGCTGGAAAGCTGGTACTACGGCGCGCTGCTGCGGGGCGAGGAACCCGTCACGCCGGAGCAGGGCAAGGCTTTGACCTCCGCCGTCACCGCCGGGCAGGTGCAGCAGCTGCTGCAAAGCTACCACTATTCGGTCTGCTACGCCGTCACCGCCGGAAAGGAGGATGCCTGATGCCGGAACTGACCATCCGAGAAAAGGCAGCCGCCGCCGTGCGCTGCCAGAGCGCCGTGCTGGAAAGCGGCCTGACGGTGCTGTGCCGCACCATGCCGGGTTACAGCACCGTCCACGCCATGTATGCCACACCCTTCGGTTCCACCGTCCGGGACTTTGTGCTGGACGGCAGACCGGTGCATCTGCCCGCTGGCACTGCCCATTTCCTGGAACACAAGATGTTCGAGTCGGAGCAGGGCGACGCGTTCAGCCTGTACGCCAAAACCGGCGCGTCGGCCAACGCCTTTACCAGCTGGGACCACACCTGCTACCTGTTTTCGGCCACCAGCCGCATCGACGAGAACCTGGACATCCTGCTGAACATGGTGGGCAGGCCCTGGTTCACCAAAGAGACCATCGCCAAGGAGCAGGGAATCATCGGGCAGGAGATCAAAATGTACGACGACAGCCCCGACTGGCGGCTGCTCACGGCGGCGTTCCGCTGCCTGTACCGGGACGACCCCATCCGGGACGACATCGCCGGCACGGTGGAAAGCATCGCCGAGCTGACGCCGGAGCTGCTGTACGCCTGCACCGACGCGTTCTATGCCCCCGGCAACATGGTGCTGGCGGTGGCCGGCAACATCACGCTGGAGCAGGCGGTGGCGGCCTGCCGCCGCGCCGGGCTGGACAGGCCCGCCGCCCCCCACGCCGTGGCGCTGCCGCCGGCGGCGGAGCCTGGCCCCGTCGCACAGCGGGAACTGCACTTTGCCATGCCGGTCAACCGCCCCTGCTTTGCGCTGGCCTACCGCGAGCCGCCCATCGCCCGCGGCGACATGAAGCGGGAAATTTTGTGCGACATGGTCACCGACCTGGTCTGCGGCGGTCTGACCGACCTGTACCGCAGGCTGTACGACGAGGGGCTGGTCAACCCGGAATTCAGCGGCGACTACGCCTCCACCCGCACCGCCTGCGCCATCCTGTTCACCGGCGAGAGCACCCGGCCCCGGCAGGTGGCCGAACTGGTCCGGCAGGAGATCGCCCGCCTGCGCCGCGACGGCGTGGACCCGGAGCTGTTCACGCTGGTGAAAAACGAGATGTACGGCGAGCTGCTGGCCATCCTGGAAGGGGTGGAGAACGCCGCCGCCCAGATGACCACCGCCTTTTTGAAGGGCAGCACGCTGGAGGAGCAGATCGCCACGCTGGCCGCGCTGACCCCTGCCGACGCCGACGAGGCGCTGCGCACCATGATGCTGCCCGAAAACGAAGCCTACGTCCAGATCGACCCGTCCGGGGACGCGCCCGGCGGGGAGGACGCGGCGGAATAAATTTGCCATACGCCCGGCGGGCCGCGCGCCCGGCCGGACAAGAGAGGAAAACAGACCATGACTTACAACGTACAGTTCCCCGGCCTGGGGCTGGAGTTTACGCTGGACCGCGTGGCTTTCAGCATCGGCGGATTCAATGTATACTGGTACGGCATCATCATTGCGGCGGGCATGCTGCTGGCCATGATGTTCGCCTTCCGCAAGGCGGTGGATTTCGGCATCGACGGCGACCGGCTGGTGGACGTGGTGTTCATCGGCGTGGTGGCCGGCGTCATCTGCGCCCGCGCCTACTATGTGGCCTTTGCGCCTTTTGAGTACGAGAGCATCTGGCAGATGCTGGACATCCGCCAGGGCGGCCTTGCCATCTACGGCGGCGTCATCGGTGCGTTCGTGTTCGGCGGGCTGGCGGCAAAGTGGCGCAAGGTGCCCATCCTGCCGCTGTTCGACCTGGTGGGCGTCTGCTTTTTGATCGGCCAGGGCATCGGCCGCTGGGCCAACTTTGTCAACCAGGAAGCCTTTGGCACCAACACCGATCTGCCCTGGGGCATGATCAGCGAGGGCACCGTCAACTACCTGACCGGCGTCCAGTCCACCCTGGCTGCCGAGGGCGTGACGGTGGACCCGCTGCAGCCGGTGCATCCCACCTTTTTGTACGAGAGCCTCTGGTGCCTGGCGGGCTTTGTTGTGCTGGCGCTGCTGATCAAGCGGCGCAGGTTCAACGGCCAGCTGTTTCTGGGGTATATCATCTGGTACGGCATCGGACGTTTCTGGATCGAGGGCCTGCGCACCGACGCGCTGATGGTCAACGATACGCTGCGCACCAGCCAGCTGGTGGCGCTGGTGTCGGTGCTGGCGGCGTTTATCCTGATGGTGCTGGGCCTGCTGCGCGCCCGCGGCAAAACGCTGATGGTCCCGCTGGCGGTGGCCGACCTGAAAAAGCTGAAAGAGACCGGCGGGGCCTTCCCGGTAGAGGAGCTGCCCGCAAGCGCCCCCCACAAGGAGTTTGCCCGCGCCACCGCCGAGATGAACCGCCGCCTGGCGGACTGGAAGCCGGAGGACGCCGCCGGCAGCGAGGAGGACGCCGGCGCGGACGCAACGGCGGAGGAGGCTGCCCCGGCTGAAGCCGATCTGCCGGCCGCGCAGCAGCCGGAAACGGCGGAGGAAACCCCGGACGCCGCCCCGCAGGCGGAGCCGGAAACCCCGGACGAGGAAACCACGTCCGCCCCGGCCGAACCGGACGGCGGAGAACAAGAGAAAAAGGAGGATGCAGAGGATGCAGGCAAAGCTGATTGACGGCAAGGCGCTGGCCGCCCAGGTCAAGGCGGAGGCCGCCGCCGAGGCCGCGGCGCTGAAGGCAAAGGGCGTTACCCCCTGCCTGGCGGTGGTGCTGGTGGGCGAGGACCCGGCCAGCCAGGTGTATGTGCGCGGCAAGGCCAAAGACTGCGGCGAGTGCGGCATCGACAGCCGGGTGATTCGCCTGCCGGAAGCCACCACCCAGGCCGAACTGCTGGCCCTGGTGGCCGAGCTGGCCGCCGACAGGGCGGTCAACGGCATCCTGGTGCAGCTGCCGCTGCCCGCCCACATCGACGAGAAGGCGGTCATTGACGCCATCCCGCCGGAGAAAGACGTGGACGGCTTTTCGCCGGTGAACGTGGGCCGCATGCAGATCGGCGAGCCCTGCTATCTGCCCTGCACCCCCGCCGGCTGCGTGCGGATGATCGAATCCACCGGCGCCAGCATCGACGGCAAGCATGCAGTGGTCATCGGCCGGTCCAACATCGTGGGCAAGCCGGCGGCTTTGCTGCTGCTGGCCAAAAACGCCACCGTCACCATCTGCCACTCCCACACCGCCAACCTGAAAGAACTGTGCCGCAGCGCCGACATCCTGGTGGCGGCGGTGGGCAAGGCGGGCTTTGTCACCGGCGACATGGTCAAGCCCGGCGCGGTGGTCATCGACGTGGGCATCAACCGCGGCGCGGACGGCAAGCTGCACGGCGACGTGGACTTTGCCGCGGCCGCCGAGAAGGCCGCCTTCATCACCCCGGTGCCCGGCGGCGTCGGCCCCATGACCCGCGCCATGCTGATGAAAAACACCGTCCAGGCCGCCGCCCTCCAGAACGGCCTGGCCTGACCCTTTCCCATGCCGCGCGGAGCCTTTTCCGCCGCCTGAGATACAAAAATACCGCCCCGGCGGACGCCGCACAGGCTGCCCTGTGCATGCGCCCGCCGGGGCGGTTTGCGTTTGATTGGAAAATCGGGACGCGCGGCGTCCCCGCCTGTTTTTCGGCGATGCGGCCCCGGACCGCAGGCGGCTCAGCGCCCGCTGTGCAGGCCGAACGGATCGCTGTCCCCGGCCAGGCCGTCGGCGTACAGCATCTTCTCCATGACCTCGATGTCCGCCGACACATCCAGCGCGTCGTCCTGGAACAGCTTGTCCAGCTGATTCTCAAACGCCGTGACCAGCGTGTCCATCGACTGCTCGATCCGCCGTTTGGACTCCGAGATGTTCTCGCCCTCGATCCCCTGCGCCTCCAGCTCGGCATACGTGTCCAGCAGCTTGAGCGAGGTGGGCAGGTAATAATCCATAAACTTACGCAGCTGGGGCAGCTTGTCGGGGTCGTCCTGGATCTGCTCAAAAATCTTGGCGGACAGCGTTTCCAGGCGGCTGATCTTGGCGCTCATCTCCTCGTCCGGGATGGCGTCGTTGACGCGGCGCAGCTCCTGCAGGATCTTTTCGTAGCGGCTGTCCTCTGCCTGACCTTTTGCGGCCTCCGTCTCCTCCTGCTTCGGGGCGGGCGGAGGCTCCGGGGCGTTTTTAGGCTGCGGCGCCGAGCCGCGGACCACCAGCGCCATGCTGCGCATGTCCAGATAGGCTCCCGGGCCAAACACGCCCTTGTCGATGCAGTTTTCCAGATGGTCGACGCACTTGTCGACGCTGCACCCCAGCGAGGCTGCGATGTCGGCGATGTACATGTGGTCGGCGTCGCCCACAATGTTGGCGATCTTGCGGCGTTTCAGCCAGGAAGTCCGCACCCGCTGCGAGGCAAAGCAAAGCCCCAGCCCGGCAAACAGCATCATGGCCACCGGCCAGAATTCCTCCAGGAACCAGGCGATGTCGCCCAGGCTGGTCAGGATCCACAGGTCCTCAAACAGCACGGCGGCGCTGCCCAGCCCGCCGATGGCCGCCAGGATCACGCCCGCGATCATCAGCTTATCCGACAGGCTTTTGTCCGGGTCGCCGCGCTGCTGCGCCCCCTGCTTTGCCTGCTGTTTTGCGGCGGGCCGGGCCGCCGCATACGGGAAAGCCTGCCCCCGGCGGTTCGGCCGGGCCTGGTTCTGCTGGTTCAAGATCACGTTCAGGATAAACAGCCCGATGCCCACCGGCGTGGCAAAAATGAACGCCAGCATCACGACCCACCAGGGGATCAGCGGCGTGCCGGCCTGGCGGCGCTGGGGGCGGCCGCTGTTGTAGGACGCGCGCTGGCCCGACCGGCCGGGCTGGCCGGCCGGCCCCTGCTGATACCGCGGCGCGGCCTGCGGCTGGGCTGCTGCGCCGCGTTCGGGCGGGGCGTCCGCTGTACCGGCGCGTTTGCGGCGCGGCTGCCGGGGCGCCTGCGCCGTCGTTTCGGCCGCAGGCTGCTGCGCGGCCGCGGCGTCGGGGCAGACTGTCTCCGCCCGCGATTCTTCCGGGTGGCTTTCGTTGGGCATGTGGTTCACGTTCCTTTTTCTTGCAGTCAGGGAAGGTCGGACAACAGGGCTTTCATTTCATCGGTCAGATAATATTCGCTGCCCACCTGGTAGGGGTTGTCCTTGTCGTACGGCACGTGGGTGCAAAGGTAATTGACCCAGGCGGTGTAGCCGGAACCGGACAGATGCAGGCCGTCCGGCTGGGCGTAGTCGGCGTTCAGGTATCCGTCGCCGTCCACCAGGGCTTCGTTCAGGGCCAGGTAATAGCAGCCTTTCTCGGCCGCCATCGTCTGCAGCGCGCTGTTCACGCTGGCCACCCGCTCGGGCGAAAGTCCCGGCATGTCGGCCAGGGAATCCGCCTGTACCGGCAGGACCGACTGCACAAAGATCATGGTGTCCGGCAGCGCCGCGATCAGCTCGTCCAGCATCCGGCCGTAGTAGTTCAAAAAGCCCTCGTCGTTGTCGGTCTGGTAGGCCAGCGCATTGGCGCCCAGCAGGATATACAGTTTCCCGGGGCGGGCGCTGGCAAGCACGTCCAGCGGGACTTCCTCGCCGCGGACATCGTTGTTCATGGTCGCCCGGTTGGCGATCTGGGCCGGGGTGGCGCCCTCGTAGCCGCAGATCAGCGCGTCGCCCACATTGATCTCAAACTCCGCAAAGCCGACCGTCAGCGAGTCGCCCAAAAACGCCGCGTCGTCGAACCAGCTCAGGTCCACCCGGCCCATCTCAGGCACGCCGGCGGATTCCGGCGTGGCGGCCGTGTACGTGTAGCTGTCCGTCTGACGGGCGGGGCCCACGTCGCCCCAATCCAGCGCGGTGGAAATGCCGTTTTCGCCCTCGGACACACCGGCGTAGGGCAGCGGCGCCACCAGCGACTCCGTCAGACCGGCGGTCGGGTCGGCGGCCGACGCGCCGTCCCCGCTGTCGCCCGACGGCAGAAAAACGGTAATGACGCCGGCCGCCAGCAAAATGCACGCCGCCGTGCCGATCAGCGTCAGGCGGCGGCGCAGGCGGCGGTTCCGCCGGGCCGCGCGGGCGGCCGACTGCAGCGCCTGCTGCACGGGCGTGGCCTGCTGCTGCCGCGGCGCCGCACGGCGCGGCGCGGGCGGCGGGAGCCACCCGTCGGCGGCCTCGCGGCCGGGCGGCGGCGCAGGCGCGCGGTAGACCTGGCGCGGCTGCTGTGCCGGGGCGCGGCGCGGCGGTTCCTGCCTGCCGGCCTGCGCCTGGCGCGGTGCGGCAGGCCCCTTCCCAGCGGCGGAAGGCTGCTGTGCCGCTGCGGACGGACGGCGGCGCGGGGCGGCGTCCGGCGCTGCGGGCCGGGCCTGCTGCGGCCCGGGCTGCTGCGGGTGGGGCTGCCGGCGGGCATCCTCCGGCGCAACACGGCGCACGCCGCCGGCGCCGGGCGCGCGCACCTGACGCTTCTGGCCCGGCTGCTGCCGGTATCCTCCGTATCCACCTTCCCGGTTGGGCATTGTGTCCGCCTCCTTCCCGCGCGATCCCGCCTGGAGATGTGAATATTGGTATTATAGCATATCTGCCCGGATAAAAACAGCTTTTTGCGCGCCGATGATGTGTAAACTTTCGGCAAAGCCCGCCCGCAGGGGCAAAAAATACCGCAGCAGCGGGGATCTCCGGCTGCTGCGGTATTGGCGGAAAGCAGGCTCAGCCCTCCTTGGGGAAGCGGCTGTTGAATTTGTCCAGCGCCAGCGCCAGAACGACGCCGACCACCAGGCAGATCAGGTTGGGGACCAGCGCGTCGGCAAAGCTGGCAAAGGGGATGATAACGATGGTCGCCGCAATGACGATGCCGACGATGGCGTGGAACGCAAAGGAATAATAATGTTTGAACAGCGCGTCGATGGCCTTGGCCAGGCAGATGACGGTAATGATCGCGCCCAGCGCGCCGGGAAGGATAACGCCCATGTCCAGATGGCCCAGGCCGTCCACAAACGGCGTATACAGCCCCAGCGGCATCAGGAGCGTCGAAAAGCTCATGCCCGGCGCAATGACGCTGAGCGCCACGCAGAAGCCGCAGAACAGGTACCAGCCAAAGTTGGGCGTGATGGTGACCGAGAACAGGTTCAGCGCGCACAGCAGCGACAGCACGACCACAAACGCCACGACCAGCGAAATGTAGGAGCCTTTGCTGCGGCCCTGCTCGCCCGCCTCGCGGAACAGCGAGGGCAGCATGCCGGCGATCAGGCCCACAAACAGGCACACCGACTGGTCGGGATACGCCTCCAGGAAGAAGGAGAGCAGGTTGGCAATGCCCAAAAAGCCGATGCCCGCGCCGATGATGACGGGAAGAAGCCGGGGCACATGCGTTTTGAAATTGCGGATGGGGCTGGACAGCAGCTCCATGATCGGTTTGTAAATGCCAAAAATGACGCACAGCACGCCGCCCGAAATGCCGGGCAGCACAGCGCCAAGGCCAATCAGTGCGCCCTGCAGCAGGCGCATGACAACGCGCACGACAGGCGTTTTGGAAGGTTCATTCATAGGGGCAGTTTCCTTTCTGATCGTTGGGGGCCGACGGCGGCCCGGCGTTGAAACAGGTCGGCCTGCCGGCAAAAGCCGGACGGAAAAGCGGCCGAAAACCATATTATTATACCACATCAGCCCCGCCAGGGGAACCGCTTTTTTCAAACAGACGCCGGATTTTTTGCGGCGGCGCAAAACGCAAAAAATTGCCGGAAACAGCGGGATACGGCTTGACAAATGCCAAAACGGATGATATACTATAACACGCATCTGAACGGCGTGCCACTGTGGAGGGGTGTCCGAGTGGTTTATGGAGCTGGTCTTGAAAACCAGTGACGCAGCAATGCGCCGTGGGTTCGAATCCCACCCTCTCCGCCATTTTATTGGGTGCAGACAAATCAATATGTCAATGCCTTTGACTTGTGGAGTAATACTCAAGAGGTCGAAGAGGCGCCCCTGCTAAGGGCGTAGGGTCTTAACGGGCCGCGAGGGTTCAAATCCCTCTTACTCCGCCAAAGAGCCGGAAAGCACATTCTTTCGTTGCTTTCCGGCTCTTTTCTTTTTGGCGCGGCGAAACCCGGACGGCAGACACGCCGCTCCGGCTTCTGCCTCCGGTGCGAGCAGCGAACCCTCTCGCCGGCGCAGGCCGGCAGCGCAAAAGGGAACCGTCCCGATGCTGCCGCATCGGGACGGTCAGGAAGTTGCGGGAGAAATCGACAAATCCCGCACGCTTATTTTACGCCTTCCGTTCGCCATAGTCAACTGCCCCGAGCGGCCGGCGGCCTGAAAAAACTGCCGAAAAAAAGACGTTGGCAAAAGGGCAAAAAAACACTTGACATTTCTGTCCGCAGGCGTTATACTAATCAGGCACTTGAGAAACCGGTTTCCGGCTGTCAGGCGTAGTTCATATCGCGGAGTGGAGCAGTCCGGTAGCTCGTCGGGCTCATAACCCGAAGGTCGTTGGTTCAAATCCGGCCCCCGCAATTTCTAAGATTTTGATTTATATCAAAGTCTTTTTTTGTTTCGGGAGAATTCTGCTTTGCAGGATTCTTTCTTTTTTATAAAAATCTGTATTTTCATGCAATAAAAAAGCAGGGTCCGACGTTATTTTATTGAAAACAAATAAAATGAATTTTTATTCAATAATCAGGAGGTCGAACAATGAAAAAAATCAGAATTTTAATTCTTTTATCAGCCGTGCTTATCCTGGCAGGCTGTGGAAATGGAGGTTCAGCCGCATCATCAGATACAGCAGTATCTTCTGAAACCAGCAGTCAGGATACTTCCGCACAGACAGCAGATCAGTCCCAGGCTGCAGAACCACAGCAGGGTGAGAACACATCTGCTCAGGCAGAAATCAGCAAAGAACAGGCGCTGGAGACAGCGCTGAAAGATGCGGAGGTATCTTCAGATCAGGCATATAATATAAAGATAGAAACCGATGGGGATAACAGTATTCCAATCTACGACATTGAATTTGAGACGGATTATGGTGATTATGACTATGAGATTGCCATCCATGGCGGAAAAATCGTGGGAGCCGACTATGAAGTAGAAGAAGAATGGGTTCGTCAGCAGAACGGTCAGGCTGTTACGATAGAAGAAGCAAAAAATATTGTGGCAGATAAAGTATCTGGAGTTTCTGCGGATGAGATTCAGGTCCAGGAGGAATCAGAAGATGGAGAAAAACGCTATGAAG
>DWVD01000016.1 GCA_019120395.1 Candidatus Gemmiger faecigallinarum | reverse complement strand
ATCCTGACTTTAGAGAACGTTTCATCTCCGACAGTGAAATGACGCTTAAAGAAGTCTCGTTGGACGTAAACCCTATGGACGCTCGTGTGCTCTTCATCGGCGATGTCGATTCAGGATGTTATCCACGTCTGTCAGAGACGGGATACTTATATAGCATGTACTGCCGGGACAGTGCTGCATATGTTGCCCCAACACGAAGCTGGCGCACAAGAAACCGCGTTTTAGACAGTTGGCGGCAGATGCAGATCGCTCGTTGTGACAACGAGTTGGGCAAAGCAGGAAGAAAACTGGCTCATCTTCCACTTGCATTTGAACTTTCAACCGGCTGCTCTGTAGGCTGCTGGTTTTGCGGATTGAACGCTGATAAGCTCTCGGGGGTCTTTAACTATACAGACAGAAACGCTTTACTATGGAAGCAGTGCCTCAGCTGCATGCATATGCTTCTCGGAGAAGATGCAGAAGCTCCGATTTGTTACTACGCGACTGAGCCACTAGACAATCCTGATCTGCCATTATTTATAAGAGATTGCTTTTGTGAGTTTCATGGAATTCCACAATTGACCACTGCAGTGCCTACTCGTAATCTTAGGTATACCAAATTTGTGCTCCAGGAGCTTGCAAAGTTGCAACTGACGCTGCACCGTTTTTCCATTACCAGTATTGAAGAATTCCGCAAGGTAATGGAAATGTTTAGCCCAGAAGAGCTACTTTATGTTGTCCTTATGCCTCGATTCCGCGAATGCCCAAAAGCTAAGCTTGTCAAGACTGGGAAAGCATATGAGAATGATGGTAGAACTTCGTTAACGGGAACAATTGCATGCGTAAGCGGCTTCGTTGTAAATATGGACAGTAAGTCGGTGAGGCTAGTTACACCTACTCGTCCATGTGCGGCCTTCCCTAATGGAGAAATCGTCGTTGGAATACGTGAGTTTAGTGATGCAGATGACTTGAAAAATCAAACCATGGAATTGTTGAAGAGCATAGAATCATGTGATACTTATGGTGCGGCGACAACGGCCCCTCTCTCAGTCAGTAACCACTCTTAGCTGAGCAAATAATAGTTACCCAATAGTTGAACTTGTTTTAAAAGGTGAGGTGAATCCAAGAGCAGCAGCCAAGTTTCTTTCCCTATTGTTGTCCTGCGCCGCCCTGGGCAGCGATACGCAAGGCACATATAAGGAGCAAAACTTGTTTTTCGTGCGTCATACACGAGGATAAAATTAGAATCTGATGTGCAGAAAAACCGCAGTATTAAGCCAAAAATCAGGTGGAAAGCGAAGAAATGACCGGATGTTTGGCAAGGTCAGCACCAACCCCTTGAAGTTCAGCAAGCGCTGATCTCACCTATCCGAGAGACAAACTGCTTTCAATGCTTCAAAAAGCCCGAAACCACGCCGGTTTCGGGCTTTTTTCTTCTATGACGCGGGGCGTCGGGCACGGCCGCGCTTACTTGACAAACTGCTCGATGGCTTTCATCAGCTGGTCCACCGGTTCGCGGTCGCCCTGCTCGATGGCGTCCACGATGCAGTGCTCCAAATGGTCCTGCAAGATCAGCTTGCCGGTGCTGGTCAGCGCCGAGCGCACTGCCGCCAGCTGGATCAGCACCTCGGCGCAGTCCTGGCCGTTTTCCACCATGCGGCGCACCGCCTCCAGGTGGCCGATGGCCCGCGACAGCCGGTTGACCACCGCCCGCGTGTGGGCGTGGCTGTGGCCGTGGGGCGCGGTCTCGCTGGGCAGGGCTTCGGACGCGGCGGAAGATTCGTGTTCGTGCATGGGCTCACCTCGCAGAATTCACATGAAGAAACAAAAAGATACCGCCATTGTAGCCGCCGCCGGGCGGCTTTGTCAAGTTTTGGCCCCTGTCGCGGCGGCCCTTTGCCCTGCCGGCCGCTATCCCCCCGGGGGGCTTGCCCACTGCCGGCCGCCCTGATATAATTGACCCGTTACATCAGCGTCCCGTCCCCGGCGCCGAAGCGCCGCGCCCCCGGCCGAAGCCGGGACCGGACAGGGACCCTGCTCCCTGCTTGGGGGCTGCGCCGCTGGGCCGTGTTTGCCCGCCCTGGGGCCTGATTTCTGATTTTCCCGCATTTTGCAGACCGAAGTCTGTGCCGCACGCCGGAAGGCGCGCCGCACGGGCTTTTTTGTTTTTGTCTTGGGGCCGCGCCGCGGCCAGAAAGGACATTGCCATGGAACCCACCCTGCAGCAGCAGATCACCGGCTACTGGACCCGCCGTTCCGGCGACTTTGCGGCCCAGCGCCGCCGGGAGCTGGCCGGCGAAAAGCACGCCCAGTGGCTGGCCGAGCTGAACCGCTACATCCCGGCCGGCAGCGGCTGGAACATTTTGGACCTGGGCACCGGCAGCGGCTTTTTTGCGCTGCTGCTGGCCGCGCAGGGGCACACCGTCACCGGCATCGACCTGACCCCCGCCATGATCGACGAAGCCCGCCGCACCGCCGCCGCGCTGGGCAGCGCCGCCCGCTTTGCGGTGATGGACGCCGCCTGCCCGGACTTTGCCCCCAGCAGCTTTGACGCGCTGGTCACCCGCAACCTGACCTGGACGCTGCCCGACCTGGACGCCGCCTACCGCAGCTGGCGCCGCCTGCTGAAACCGGGCGGGGTTCTGATCAATTTTGACGCCGACTACTGCCGCGAGACCGCCCCCGCTGCACTGCCCGCCAACCACGCCCACAAGGGCATCGCGCCCGCGCTGTGGGCCCAGTACGAGCAGATCAAGGCCGGCCTGCGCCCGGCCCAGCAGCCCCGCCCCGCCTGGGACGTGCAGTTGCTGCGCCGGGCGGGCTTTGTCGACATCCGGGTGGACAATAGCGTCTGGCGGCGCATCTATGCCCGGCAGGACGAATTCTACAACCCCACCCCCATTTTCGCCCTTTCTGCCCGCGCCTGACGTTTTTTGCCCCCTGCGGCTATGCCGGCGCGTCCGGTTCCCGCCGTTTTCTCTCCTCCTGCGCGCCTTTTACCCAAACGCTTTCTCTCAAATCCGCTCCCGCGGCCCATGGCCGCGCCAGAATTTCTCATTCCCCATTTCTAATCCCTCATTTTCAAGGAGGCCCCGCCCATGTCCCAATCCACCGCATTTGCCAAACAGAACATCGCCTACTGGTCCGGCCGGGCCGCCGGGTACTCCGGCGTCAACCGGCAGGAGCTTGCCACCGGCCAGCGCCGGGTCTGGGGCGGGCTGCTGGCCGAGCAGATCGCCGCGGCCTTTCCCGGCCGGCAGCCCCAAAGCCTGCAGGTGCTGGACGTGGGCACCGGTCCCGGCTTTTTTGCCATTTTACTGGCGGGCATGGGGTACCGGGTCACGGCGGTGGACTACACCGCCAACATGCTGCGGGAAGCCCGCCGTAACGCCGGCGCGCTGGCCGGCCGCATCCGGTTTGCCGCCATGGACGCCGAGGCCCTGACCTTTGCCGACGGCAGCTTTGACGTGGTGGTCAGCCGCAACGTCACCTGGAACCTGCACGACCCGCGGCAGGCGTACCGCCAGTGGGTGCGGGTGCTGCGCCCCGGCGGGCTGCTTTTGAACTTTGACGCCAACTGGTACCGCTACCTGAGCGACGGCGAGGCCCTGGCCGCCCACGCCCGCGACCGGGCCAACGTGGCCGCCCTGCAGGTGGCCGACGACACCGCCGGCACCGACGTGGACGCCATGGAGGCCATTGCCCGGCAGACGCCGCTTTCCGCCTGCCTGCGCCCCGCCTGGGACGCCGCAGTGCTGGCCGAACTGGGCATGCAGGCGGACTGCGACGCGGGCATCTGGCGCCGGGTCTGGACCAGGGAGGAGCGTATCAACAACGCCTCCACCCCGATGTTTATGGTCCGCGCCGTCAAGCCGGGCGACGCCCCGGCCGCCCGGTCGTGAGGCGCGCCGCCCGCCGCCGGGGGCAGGGCGCGGGCCGCATGGCGCTGCACCGGCTGGCCCAGCTGGCGCCGCTGCTGCTGGCCATCACCTTCCTCTCCTTTGCCATGATGCGGCTGGCCGGCAGCGACGCGGTATTGCAGCGGATGGACAACACCGGCGCGGTGCTGAGCCAGGAGGTCATCGACGCCGCCAGGGCCGAGCTGGGGCTGGACCGCCCTTTTCTGGAACAGTATTTCCGCTGGCTGGGCGGCGTGCTGCACGGCGACATGGGCACCAGCTATGTCTCCGGCCGGGACGTGTCCGCCACCTTTGCCGCCAAGCTGCCGGCCACCCTGTTGTTGACCGCCGTTTCCATCGGGCTGACGGTGGCGGTCTCGGTGCCGCTGGGGGTGCTGGCGGCGGTGTGCCACGGCCGCCCGGTGGACTGGCTGCTGCGGGCCGCCAGCTTTGCGGGCGGCAGCATGCCCAATTTTTTTGTGGCGCTTTTGCTAATGTATCTGTTTTCGATCAAACTGGGCTGGCTGCCGGTGATCGCCACCGGCACCGACCTGCAAAGCGTGCTGCTGCCGGCGCTGACGCTGGCCATCGCCATGTCGGCCCGGTATCTGCGCCAGGTGCGGGCCGCAGTGCTGGAGGAGCTGAACAAACCCTACGTGGCCGGCGCGGCCGCCCGCGGGGTGCGGTTTTCGGTGACGCTGTGGGGCAGCGTGCTGCGGTCGGCGCTGGGCGCCATCCTGACATTGCTGGCGCTCTCGGCGGGCAGCCTGCTGGGCGGCACCGCCATTGTGGAGTCGATCTTTTTGTGGGACGGCGTGGGCAAGCTGGCGGTGGACGCCATCCAGATGCGGGACTACCCCGTCATCCAGGCTTACGTGATGTGGATGGCGGTCATCTATGTGGGCGTCAACCTGGTCACCGACCTGTTGTATCCCCTGCTGGACCCCCGCATCCGCCTGGGAGGTGACCGCCCATGAACCTGCGTTCCCGCGCGGGGCGCCGCCGGCTGCGGCTGGCGGTGCTGCTGGCGCTGGCGGCGCTGCTGCTTTTGGTGGCGGCCTTTGCACGGCAGCTGTGCCCCTTTGACCCCTACGCCCAGGACTACGCCGCGGCGCTGCTGCCGCCCGGCCCGGAGCACCCGCTGGGCACCGACCGCTACGGCCGGGATATGCTCTCCCGCGTGCTGATGGGCGGCCAGGTCAGCATTTTTTCCACGCTGGCGCTGGTGGCGGCCATCGCGGTGTTCGGCACGGCGGTGGGCGTCGTCTGCGGCTATGCGGGCGGCGCGGCGGACGCGGTGCTGATGCGCCTGTCCGACCTCTGCCTGGCCTTTCCGGGGCTGGTGTTTGCGCTGGCCGTCGCGGCGGTGCTGGGCGGCGGCGTGGTCAATGCGGTGCTGGCGCTGGCGGCCGTCAGCTGGCCCAAGTACGCCCGCCTTGCCCGCAGCCAGACGCTGGCGCTGCGCCGCAGCGATTTTATCGCCGCGGCCCGGCTGGCGGGCGGCCAGCCCTGGCAGGTGGCGGTGCGGCACCTGCTGCCCAACATCCTGGGACCGATCCTGGTCACCGCCGCGCTGGACATCGGCACCATGCTGATGGAGCTGGCGGGGCTTTCGTTTTTGGGACTGGGCGCCCAGCCCCCCACCGCCGAGTGGGGCAGCATGATGAGCGACGGCCGCAGCATGCTGCAGACCTACCCCTGGGTGGTGCTGGCCCCCGGCCTTGCCATCTTTGTGGCGGTGGCGCTGTTCAACCTTTTGGGCGACGCTGTCCGCGACGTGCTGGAGGGGGACGGGTGAAGGATTTTTTGATGCGGCCCGGCAGCGGGCCTGGCGGGCGGCTGACAGTTGCGGGTTGCCGCCCCCTGCGTAGGGGCCGATGATTGCATCGGCCCGTTGGCGAGCCTGGCGGAGGGCTGACGTTTGTGCAAAATTACCCGTTCCCGGCCGCAATGTAGGGCGGGCGATTTCGCCCGCCGCGGAGCCTGGCGGCGTCGCAGGGCTTTCCAGGACGATGCGAGCGCTGCCGCCCGCAGGCGGCGTTTTGGAGCGCAAAGTACGAAGTGCCGGCTCTTAGCGCGGAGATCGTCCCCTGCGGAGGCAAGACAAGGCCCTGCCGGGAGTTGCAGGATACTCCCGCCACAAAGCGGCAATGCACCCCTCCGGCTGCGCCTTGCGGCGCATCCACCTCCCCTTGCAGGGGAGGCTTTGCAAACGGCTTTCGCCCAAAAGGCTTCCCTGCAAGGGGAGCTGGCGGCGTCAGCCGACTGAGGGGTGCGGCGCCTTGCCTTGCCAATATCCTTCCGGGTCGCCGCAAGGCCCCCCGGCGGGCGTGAACGCCCGCCCTACAATATATGGCAAACGGGCGGCAAGCCCGGAAACAGCTGTCCGCCGCATTTTTTCGCCGGGTCAACGCCGCCCCATCCGCCCCCACACCCCCGCAATTTTCCCCCAGGAGGTTCCCCCATGAAAAAACTTCTCTCGCTGTTTCTCTCCCTGGCCCTGGCCGCCGCGCTGCTTGCCGGCTGCGGCGGCCGGCAAAGCGGCACGTCGGCCGCATCCGGCGAGACGGCCGCGGCCAAGACCTTTGTGCTGGGCGACACCACCTTCAACCCTGAAAACGAGGAGCCGGACATCGACCCGCACAACGCCTATTCCGGCTGGGCCTGCATCCGCTACGGCGTGGGCGAAACGCTGTTCCGCTACTCGGACGCCATGGAACCGGAGCCGTGGCTGGCCGAAAGTTACGAGCGGGTGGACAACCTGACCTGGCGCATCACGCTGCGGGAGGGCGTCGCCTTCACCAGCGGGCGGGCGATGGACGCCGCCGCCGTCAAGGAGTGCCTGGAGCATCTGATCGAGACCCACGCCCGCGCCCGCGGCGACCTGGACATCGCCGCCATCTCTGCCGAGGGGCAGGTGCTTACCATCACCACCAACGCCCCCAAACCGGCGCTGCTGAACTACCTCAGCGACCCGTTCGGCTGCATCGTGGACGTCCAGGCCGGCAATGCGGGCGGCATCGTGGCCGGCACCGGGCCTTACCGGGCGGTGGAGCTGGTCTCCGGCGAGCGGCTGGAGCTGGAACCCAACCCCGATTACTGGGGTGGCGCGCCCAAGCTGGACCACATCACGGTGCGCACCATCACCGACGGCGACACGCTGACCATGGCGCTGCAGTCGGGCGAGATCGACGCCGCCTACGGCCTGCCCTACGCCAGCTATCCGCTGTTTGAGAACGAAAACTATACCATCAGCTCCGCCGCCACCAGCCGCGCGTTTTTTGTCTGGATGAATTTTGAGAGCAGCATCCTGCAGGACGACGCGGTGCGCCGGGCCATCGCCATGGGCATCGACAAGCAGAGCTTTGTGCAGGTGCTTCTGGGCGGCAACGGCTACCCCGCCGCCGGGGTCTACCCGGACGGCTTTGCCTTTGGCGGCGGCAGCGTCACCGCGCCGGAGTATGACCCCGAAGCCGCCGCCCGGCTGCTGGAGCAGGCCGGCTGGGTGGACGCCGACGGCGACGGCATCCGCGAGAAGGACGGCCAGCCGCTGGTCCTGCGCTGGCTGACCTACCCCAGCCGCCAGGAACTGCCCCTGCTGGCCGAGAGCGCCCAGGCCACCCTGCGGGAGATCGGCGTCGACGTGCGCATCAACTCCACCGCCGACCACAACAGCCTGCGCGCCGATTCCGCCGCCTGGGACCTGTACGCCAGCGCCATGGTCACCGCCCCCACCGGCGACCCCGAATACTTTTTTACCAGCTGCTGCCTGGACAGTTCCCCCGCCAACAACGGCCATTACCACAGCGACGCGCTGGAGGCGCTGGCCGCCGAGCTGGCCGTGACCTTTGACGCCGACCGCCGCAGCCAGCTGGCGGTGGAGATGCAGCAGGTGATTTTGGACGACGACGCCTACGTCTTTTGCAGCCACCTGCAGATGAGCCTGGTGGCCCGCGCCGGCGTCACCGGGCTGGACGCCCACCCCTGCGACTACTACGAGATCACCGCGGCGCTGGACATGGCGTGACGCCCGCGCCGGCCACCCGCTTTCCCTTTCCGTTTTTTGCAAAGGAGACTGCCATGCCCACCCCTTCCCCCATCCTCTGCTGCGACGCGCTCTCGGTGGCCTACGCCGGCCGGGCGGCGGTGCAAAACGTCAGCTTTGCGCTTTGCCCCGGCCAGGTGCTGGCCGTGGTGGGCGAGTCCGGCAGCGGCAAAAGCACGCTGCTGAAAGCCATCCTGGGCCTGCCGGGGTCGGGCGCGGCGGTGCGGGGCAGCGTCCAGCTGGCCGGGCAGGAGCTGACCGCGCTGCCCGACGCGGCGCTGCGGCGGCTGCGCGGAGCGCAGATCGGGCTGGCGTTCCAGGACGCGGGGGCGTCGCTGTGCCCGGTGCGCACCATCGGCAGCCAGATGTACGAGAGCCTGGCCGCCCACCGTCGCATCACCCGCCGCGAGGCCCGGCGGCAGGCGCTGGAGCTGTTCGCCCGGCTGGACCTGCCCGACGGCGACTGGCTGTGGCGCAGTTACCCGTTTGAACTTTCGGGCGGGATGCAGCAGCGGGTGGGCATCGCCATGGCCATGCTGCCCCGCCCCGCCGTGCTGCTGGCCGACGAGCCCACCAGCGCGCTGGACGTGCTGGCCCGGCGGCAGGTGCTGGCTGAGCTGGCCCGGCTGCGGCAGCTGTTCGATACCGCCATCGTGCTGGTGACCCACGACATCGCTGTGGCGGAGCAGCTTGCCGACCAGGTACTGGTATTGCAGGGCGGCGCCGTGGCCGAGCTTGGCCCCGCCGCCCAGGTGCTGCGCGCCCCCAAAAGCGCCTGCACCCGCGCGCTTTTGGACGCCGTGCCCCGGCTGGTCCGCCCCACCGCAAAGGAGAGTGCCCCATGACCCCCATTTTAGAAACCCGCGGCCTGACCATGGCCTTCCCACGCCGGGGCCGCGAGGAGCTGGAGGCGGTGCACGACGTCAGCTTCCGGCTGGAGCAGGGGCAGGCGCTGGGCGTCGTGGGTGGGTCGGGCAGCGGCAAAAGCACGCTGGCCCGGCTGCTGGTCCGGCTGCTGGACCCCACCGCCGGCACGCTTTTGCTGGACGGGTGGGACGTCACCCGCGCCCGCGGCGCGCAGCTGCGGCAGGTCTGGCGCAGCGTGCAGATGGTGTTCCAGTCCCCCGCCGCCTCCTTTGACCCGCGGCGGACGCTGCTTTCCGCCGTGGCGGAACCGCTGCAAAACACGGGGCTTTCCCGCCGGGACGCCGGGCGCCAGGCCCTGGCCCTGCTGGAACGGTGCGGCCTGGACGCCGCCCTGGCCGGCCGCCTGCCCCGGCAGGTCAGCGGCGGGCAGTGCCAGCGGGCGGCCATTGCCAGGGCGCTGGCCGCCGGGCCGCGGGTGCTGGTGTGCGACGAGGTCACCAGCGCGCTGGACGTGACGGTGCAGCGCCAGATCCTGGACTTGCTGCAAACGCTGCGGCGGGAACAGGGGCTTTCGTTCGTGTTTATCAGCCACGACCTGGCGGTGGTGCAGCAGTTTTGCAGCCATCTGCTGGTCTTGCACCAGGGCCGCGCTGTGGAGCAGGGCCCCGCGGACCGGCTGCTGGCCCATCCGCAGGACCCCTATACCCGGGCGCTGATCGACGCCGCCTGGTGACCTGCCCCGCCCCAACGCAAACAAACGCCCCGCACCGGCCGTTGCGCAGCCGATGCGGGGCGTCGTTTTTGTTTACTCATCCTCGTCGTAGGGGTCGTCCAGCAGCCCCATCAGCCGGGTTTGCGACAAATCGGGCGAGCCGTATTCCTGCACGGCATCCCCGTCCCGGCCGTACAGACGGTCGGGGGCAGCCTCCCCGTCGTCATAGCCGTCGCCGTCCTCCGGTTCCGCGGCATGTCCGCGCCGGCGGGGCGCGGCGGCTTCCCCGGCCTCCTCGGTATCGTCGCCGTCCTCCGGCAGCAGGTCCAGTTCGTCCAGCAGGCTCTGCATGGCGCCGCAGTCGGCGGGCACGTCGGTCAGGCTGGTCCCATAGTGGCAGAACAGCACGGTGCCGTCCTTGTCCAGGATCAGGGTCAGCGGCATCTGCTGGGGCGCGCCGGCGGGCGCATTGTAGCCGCGGCGGCGCGCTTTTTTCAGGATCTGCCAGGCTTCCAGCGAGCAGGTGCGCCAAAAGCCGGACCGCACCGGGATGTCCAGCAGGTCATACAGGACGCCGTCGGCGTCGCACAAAAGCGGATAGGGCAGCGTGCGGGGTCCCACGCTGGACGCCAGCCGTGCCGGGTCGGAGCGCACCACCATGGCGAACCCGCCGTGCGTCAGGCGGTAGCGGCTGTGCGCATAGCGGGAAACAAACGTCCGGGTGACCGGATGGCCGAAATTGCTGAAAAACACCAGCACCAACGGCGACTGGTCCTGCAGCAGCGCGCGGAAACTGTTTGCCGCGCTGTACGGCGTATCATACTGAAAAAAGGGCAGCTTTTCCCCCACCGTGATCCGTTTGCCCATGCGGGCTGCCTCCCTTGCCGCGCCGTACGGCGCAAAATTTCGTTTTCCCGCCCCGGGCAGGCCGCGGCATGGCCCGCGCGCCGCCCATTGCGCCGGAGCGCGGCGGCCGCCGCGCTCCCCTGCGCCTCGCCGTCCCAAATCCAGCGGCCGGCCCCGCCGCCAAAACCGCATGGATACAAGAAGGGGCAGAACCGCCCGGCGGCCCTGCCCCGCAACAACAACCAAACCCCCGCCCGGCCGTCTGCAGCCAATCAAAACCTACCATTTGGCAGGTGGGTGCCCTGCGGCCGTTTTCATGCTCCCTTCTTCCGCCCGGGGGCGGGAGGTCTGCAATCCGGCGTCCGACGCCAGGCTCCCTGAATTTGATTAGTAGGATTATATAAAGCTGCAACAATTCGAACCGCGCAGGGGGAAATGCCTTGCCTTTTTAAGATTCCAGCTCGGAATCGTCGATGTCGAACATGGCGCGCAGCCGCTCTTCAAACACGCGGCCCACCTCCAGCAGTTCTTCGTCGTCGTCGACGATGTCCATATACTCGCCTTCCTCGTCGGTCCCAACGCGCATGATGATCAGCTCGGCGTCGTCGTCCAGGTTGGCGGGGTCCTCCACATAGGGCACGACCGCCAGATACCGGCTGCCTTTCACTTCCGTGGCGTCGACCACTTCAAAGGTGCATTCCTGCCCATCTTCGTCCTCCAGAGTCAAAAGATCGGGCGAGGCCTCCTCCAGCATTTCGGGTGTAAGCTCGTCTGCCATAATTTCTGTTCTCCGTTTCCGGGGCGCCGCCCCGTTTCTCTGGTTATAGTTTACTTGTTTTTTGCATTGTCGTCAAGCAGTATCTATTTCTTTTCAATTGTGGTATAATAGACAAAACATCCGCCTGCGCCGGCGGGGCGGTTTTCCCCGCGGCCCCGGGCGGCGTCTGTATCTCTCACGATCCTCTGCGCCTTGGCGGGCAGCCGGGCGCTTGCCCTTTGCCGGCAGAAAGGAGCGCCGACATGGCAGGACTTTTCCAAAAGAAAACAGCGGCGGCGGCTTTGGCCCTGGCGGCCGCGCTGGCGCTTTGCAGCTGCGGGGGCGGCGCGGGGGTGCGCCGCCCCGACGTCGTCAGCGACGAACGTCAGTTTACCACCCCGGCCGACGGCGATCTGATCGCCATTTTCACCACCTCGCTGGGCGAGGTGCGCGCGGTGCTGTACCCCGACGCCGCCCCCATGGCGGTGTACAACTTTGTCGGCCTGGCCCGCAGCGGCTACTACGACGGCACCATCATCTGGCGCGCCGAAGCCGGTTTTGCCATGCAGGGCGGCGACGGCAGCGGCACCGGCACCGGCGGCGCCACCATCTACTCCAACAACCCCGTCCCGCTGGAGGCGGACAGCAGCCTGCGCCATTACGCCGGCGCGCTGTGCGCCGCCACCACCAAGGGCGACCCCAACAGCGGCGAGAGCCAGTTCTACTTTGTGGCCGCCCTGCCCGACAGCGTGGACGAGGCCATGCAGGCCGAACTTGCCCAGAACGGCTACACCGAAGCGCAGATCTCCGCCTATGCGGCGGCGGGCGGGCTGCCCTATCTGGACAACACCGACACAGTATTCGGCCAGGTGTACGAGGGCATGGACGTGGTGGACGCCATGGCCAATGTGGAAACGGTGGTCAGCGAGGACGGCGCCGATACCCACCGCCCCACCGACGACGCCGCCATCACCATCGAGAAAGTGACCATCGCCACCTATCCCGGCCCCACCGCCGCCGAGACCGCCGGCTGACCTGCGCCGCAGCCGGTCTTGCCCCTAGTATATGCAGCCGCCGGCCGGTTTACGCTGCGGCTGCCGCGCTTTTGTCCATACAGAGCCGCCCCGCCCGCCGCCTGGCAAGCCAGGCATGCGGACGGGGCGGTTTTTTGTTGTTGCGCAGGGGGGCGCTCAGCCGCGGGTCCCCTCGCTCTTGTAATCGGTGCTGTAACCCTGCAGATCGGCGGGGTTGATGCTCTGCTGCCAGCGGCCGTCGGCCTGCGCGGCGTCCCACTCGGCCCAGGCCTCCGCGCTGCGGATGGTGGTGCCGGTCAGGTATTTGTCGTCCCAGGGGTTGGCTCTGTCCGGGTCGGTGGGGTCCCAGCCGCGCAGCGTCTCGTCCTCTGGGTCGATATAGATGGTGCCGGGGGTGCCCATGGGGCCGGGCGTGTCGGCGTCGTCATAGATGACCACCGTGGTGCCGATGGGGCAGTTGTCGTAGATCCACTTGACGTCCACCGTCATCAGGCGGATGCAGCCCAACGACGCCTGCGTGCCCAGCTTGTTGAACTCCACATATTCCAGGTCGTCCTTGTGCTGGGTGTAGTAGGGCACCGAATGGAACAGGAAAGACTCCCAGATACGGGTGGCATACTGGCCGTAGCAGGGGCCTTCCAGCAGGCGCCACTGGTAATTGACCGGCGTCTCGTACACGCCGGTGGGGGTGGCGGGGCCGCCGCTGCAGACCATGGACATATACGGCCTGGTATAGCGCGCCTCGCTGCCGGAGGCTTCGGCCATCCCTTCCGACGAGGCCGACGCCTCGGTCCCGCCGCCGTCGGAGGCATAGACGGTAACGACGCCCGCCTCCCGGTTGACGGTGATCAGATAGGGGAAGCCTTCCCGCACCGTCAGGTCCAGTTCCGAGAACTCGCTCTGCAGCCCCGACAGGATGGCGTCCGCGCTGGACTGCCAGGTGTCCGGGTCGGTGGCCTGGATGGCGTTCAGCGTGGCGTTGTCCGCATTGCGGGCCGTCGCCTCGGCGATGCGCTGCTCTGCGGTCTCCACCGGGGTCGGGGTGGGCGTTGCCTGCGCAACGCTCGAAGCGTCCGCCCCGGCGGGCTGGGCCGGGTCGCCGGACGTTCCTGCGCCCTGGCTGCCCGGCGGCGTTGTCCCGCCGATCTTCAGCCCGCCGTTGAGCGCCCACACCGTCCCGGCCACGCAGGCTGCCACCACAAGCAGGCAGAGCGCCAGCCGGATGCGGGCGGCGCGGCGGCGCGCACGGCGGCGTGCCGCCGACTTGGCGCGGGCGCGCCGGGCGGCGTCGCCGTCCGGCGGCAGGGGACGTCCCTGGGCGCCGCGGCCCGTCCCCGACGGCTCCTGATTGTAATTCCGGCCCGGCTGCCCCGCGGCCGAGGGGCGGCGCGGCGCGCCATAGCCGGAGGCCACACGGCGGGATGGTTCTGCCCGGGAAGCAGACCGCCGGTTCTGCGCGGCCCGGCCGGAGCCGGACGCCGGGCGCTGAGAGGCGTACCGGTCACTGCGCGATTCCATAAAAGCCCTCCTCCGCCATACGCGGCGCGGCGGGGACCCGCCCCGCCGCAGCCGTTTCTGGCTGGTGATATTTCTTCTATTATGTCCGGCTTTCGGCCGGCGGTCAACCATCCGGTGAAATTTTACATCCGTATCCGCCCCACGTCTGTCCGGCAGCGCGGCGGGCCATACTATCTCTGCGGCCGGGACCGTTTCCCGGCGCTGTATTGCAGAAAGGAGTATGCCCCATGTCGATGAACCCTTTTGAACAGAAACCGCAGCCGCTGGACGCCGGTTTTATGGACTGGAAAACGCTGGCTGCCCACCCCTACGACAAGCGGGAGGCCGACCCCTACACCCGGGTGCGCGCCATTTTGATGAACGGCACCGAGTTCGAGGCCGTCTGGTTCAGCCACCAGTTCCACCGTCATTGCCAGAACAACGACCTGCGCCGGGAGCTGGCCATCCTGCGCCGCCAGGAACAGCAGCAGCAAAAACACATTGCGGCGCTGAAGCCGCTGGACGAGACCCTGCTGGAGCACACCATCGGGTACGAGCAGCTTGCCGTGGACCTGACCGCCCGCATGGCCCAGTGCGAGCCGGACCCGACGGTAAAGCAGGCGCTGGATTTTGCGCTGCTGGAGGACTTTGACCACCTGTACCGCTACGCCGACCTGCTGGAGATGGACGCGGGCGTCCACGCCGAGGAGCTGGTGGGCAAATACACCGAGATCATGCCCGCCCGCCCCACCATCGCCCACCACCGCTGGCCGGCCGATTCGGTCAAGCCGCCCATCAACGGCAAAAAGGCCGCTTTGGCGACCCGGCTGCACGTGGCCATCATCACGGCCGCCGAGCAGCAGACGATGAACTATTATATGAACATCGGCAGCTTTTATCCCACCGACCCCGGCCGCAAGCTGTACACCGAGATCGGCATGGTGGAGGAACAGCACGTCACCCACTACGGCAGCCTGCTGGACGTGAAGTGCAGCTGGCTGGAAAACCTGCTGATGCACGAGTACACCGAATGTTACCTGTATTACAGCATGCTGGAGACCGAGACCTGCCCCGGCGCAAAGAAAGTGTGGGAACTGCATCTGGAGCAGGAGATCGCCCATCTGCACCACGCTGCGCACCTGCTGGAGCAGTACGAGGGCAAGCAGTGGCAGCAGGTCATCCCGGACGGGACCTTCCCCGATGTGCTGGAGCTTGGCCCCAACATCGAGTATGTGCGGGAAGTGCTGGGCGGCACCGTGACGCTGACCGCCCGGGGCGAGGGTTACGCCCCCGTGGAGGAGCTGCCCGCCGACGCGGACTTTTTCCGGTATCAGGAGCGGATCAATGCCAACGTGGCCGGCGTTGCCAGCCACAACGTGATCCAGGCCGCCATCCGCAAAAACGGGCAGGATTACCGGTTCGAAACGGCCGAGAACCCCATCCCCGCCCTGCGCAGCCGCACAAAAGACAACACCGCCCTGGGGCGCAAAGCGTGACCCGCGCCCGGGCGCAGCAAAAAAGGGCGTGCCCCCGCGGGGCACGCCCTTTTTTGCCGTTACCGCGCAGGGCGGGACGGCGCAATGGCTCAGAACATCTGTTTGACCGGCACGGTCCAGCCCTTCTCGTCGGGCAGCTTGCCCCACTGGATGCCGGTCAGGGTGTCGTACAGCTTCTGGGTCAGCGGGCCGATCCGGCCGTTGCCAATCAGGGCCTGCTCGCCCTTCCAGTCCAGCTCCTTGACCGGGCTGACGACCGCGGCGGTGCCGGTGCCAAAGACCTCCTCCAGCTTGCCGTCGCGGGCGGCCTGCATCACGTCGGCGATGGCCAGCTTGCCTTCCACGACCTCATAGCCCCAGTCGCGCAGCAGCTCGATGATGCTGCGGCGGGTGACGCCGGGCAGCACGGTGCCGGTGCAGGCGGCGGTGTAGACTTTGCCGTCGATCTTGAACATGATGTTCATGCTGCCGACTTCCTCGACGTACTTTTTCTCGACGCCGTCCAGCCACAGCACCTGGCTGAAGCCCTGCTCCTCGGCCAGCTCGCCGGCCTTGATGGAGGCCGCGTAGTTGCCGCCGCACTTGGTAAAGCCGGTCAGACCGGGGGCGGCGCGGATGTATTCGTCCTCGACGTAGATGCGCACCGGATCCAGGCCCTCGGCGTAGTAAGCGCCGGAGGGCGAACAGATGATGCAGAAGATGTAATGCTTGGAGGCGTGGACGCCCAGGCCCACGTCGTTGGCAAAGCAGAAAGGCCGGATGTACAGCGACGCGCCGTCGGAATGGGGCACCCAGTCCCGGTCCACGTCCACCAGCGCCTCCACGGCCTGGACAAAGTCCTCGGCGGGGATGCGGGGGATGCACAGACGGTCGGCGGAATCCTGGAAGCGGGTGGCGTTGCAGTCGGGGCGGAACAGCTGGACGGTGCCGTCGGCGGTGCGGTAGGCCTTCATGCCCTCAAAGATCTCCTGGGCGTAGTGCAGCACCACGGTGGCCGGGTCCAGCGGCAGCGGCGCGTAGGGCACGATGCGCGCATCGTGCCAGCCCTCGCCGGCGGTGTAGTCCATCAAAAACATGTGGTCGGTGAAGATCTGGCCAAAGCCCAGCTTGCTCTCGTCGGCGGGCTTTGCTTTGGGGGAAGCAGTGCGGGTCAGCTTGATATCCAACATTCTCATTCTCTCCTTTGCCCGGCGCAGCCTGCCGCGGGCGCACATCCCGTCCACCCCTCTATCAGGCGGCAGGGCGGGCGTTGCCGGGACAACATACTCAAAGGCCATGCGGTCTTTGATGTTCATTATACCGCTGTAAATCAGTGAATACAAGCCCGCCGCGGCATTTTTTGACGGCATACAGCCAGGCGTGGTATAATGGCCGCAAATCGACTGTTCTGCATCTTTCTGCGCAGCGGCCGGTTGGGCAATGGACGCCCTTCTGCTGCGCGTGACGGGGCGGCGGGCCTGCATACCGTCCCGCCGGTAGAGTGCGCCATTTCGTATTATTGTCTACAAATTATCCGATTTGTATTTTTTCTGTCCCCGTATTTTCCCTGCAAAGGAGTGCATTTTCTATGCCGTTTGCCGCGCTGCTGCTCAGTGCCGTCCTCTGCCTGGCGCTAGGGGCGCTGCCCGCCCGCCTGGCCGGCCACCGCCCTGCCCGCCGGGACCTTGCCGCCGCCGGGGCGGTGTTTGCCGGCGTGTGGGCGTGGGCCTTCCTGTTTTTTGGCAAGCCGGGCCTACTGGTGGATTTTGGCCTGTTTCGGCTGTGCGCGGCCTGCGCCGCGGCCGCCGCGGCGGCGGGGTGCGTCTGCGCGCTGCGCTGCACCGGCCTGCTGCGGGGCGCAAAGCGCCGGGCGCTGGCCGCGGCGGCGCTGGTATTGTGCGCGCTGACCTTTGAGGTGTTTTTGGGCAACGTCAAGTACTTTGCCACCCACGACTATGTGCCCATCCAGCTGTTCGACTACCTGGACGAGTCCACACCCCGCAGCGACGACGGCAGCGTGACCCTTTCCGGCGAGAGCACGGCGCTGCATTTTTCCGGCATGGACTTCCCCATTTACAACCTGCAGCTGGAGGGGCTGGCCTTCCACTACGGCGCCGCCCCGGAGCGGGAGGCCACGCAGAACCCGCTGTTCACCATCCAGATCGCGGCCGCCGACGAGGCCAACGCCATTGAACTGATCGGCGGCAGCTGGGACGTGGCGGTGCGGGCGCCGCGCAGCTGGAGCCGTGTGCTGGACTATTCCGGCAGCATTGCCAGCCTGACGCTGACCGCCGCCCCCTACGACGGCGAGTACATCTGGTATTCCTTTGACTATACCCTGACCGGCATTGCCGCCAATGCGCCCCAGCCGTTTTTGTTCTCGTGGCTGCGGTTTGCGGCGGCGCTGGCGGTGTGCGCGGCGGTATGGGCCTTCCGCCCCGGCAGCAGCCTGTGGCGGGCCAAATACCTGGAAGATCCCAAACGCTTCCGCCCCGGCGTCGCGGTCTGCGCCGGCGCGCTCTGCCTGCTGGCGGCGCTGACGCCCTTTGTTGACCCGGTCAACTCCGGCGTTGCCACCGCCGCTTACAACGCCAACAACTGGGACGGCGGCAGCCGCGTCAGCTTTACCCGCCATATCAGCGACTGGCAGCACGACACCGGCAACCAGCTGGGGGCGCTGGCCAGCTCGCTGCTGGACGGGCGGCTGGACCTGGCGCTGGACCCGCCCCAGGCGCTTTTGGAGATGGACAACCCCTACGACACCATCGCCCGGCAGGCCCAGGCCCCCGACGCCCTGTGGGACGTGGCCTTTTACAACGGGCGGTATTATGTCTACTTCGGCGTGGTGCCCTGCCTGCTGTTCCAGCTGCCTTTTGAGGCGTTGACCGGCATCCCCGACCTGCCCAACTGCGCCGGCATGATCGTCATGGCCGTGGCCGCGGTGGCGGCCGCTTTCGGGCTGGTCAGGCAGGCGGCCAAGCGGTGGTTCCCCGGCGTCAGCGCCGCGGCCTATCTGCTGGCGTCCACGGCGGTGGCGGGCTGCGGGCAGCTGTACTACCTGCTGGCCCACCCCAACGTGTATGAATACGTCATCCTGTGCGGCGCGGCCTTCGTGATGCTGGCGTTGTGGCAGTGGCTGGCGGCCTCCAACACGCCGGACAGCCGCCGCGGCACGCGCATCGCCCACCTGGTTTTGGGCAGCGTCTGCATGGCGCTGGTGGCGGGCTGCCGGCCCCAGATGGAGATCTTCGCCTTTTTGGCGCTGCCCATCTTCTGGCGGCAGTATGTGACCGAAAAGCGGCTGTTCACCCGCAAGGGCGCGGCGGAGTTCGTGCTGTTTGCGCTGCCCTTTGTGCTGGCGGCCGCCGGGCTGATGTGGTACAACTATGCCCGCTTTGGCAGCCCCTTTGACTTTGGCGCCAACTACAACCTGACCAGCAACGACATGACCAAACGCGGCTTCAACGCCGGGCGCATCGGGCCGGCGGTGTTCTATTATCTGTTCTCGCTGCCCAACTTGCAGGCGACGTTCCCCTTTGTGGCCGATGCGCGCATCGCCACCAACTACGTGGGCCGCACCGTGTCGGAGCTGTTCTACGGCGGCATCCTGACCTGCACGCCCTTTTTGTGGGTGTTCGCGCTGCTGCCGCTTGTGCGCCGCCGCCTGGCCCAAAAGCGGCTGTGGGGCGTGGTGGGCTGGGTGCTGGCCAGCACGCTGGCGCTGTGCGCGCTGGACGCGGTGATGGCCGGCATTTTGTACCGCTACCAGATGGACTTTGCCCTGCCGCTGACCTTTGCCGCCGCGCTGTGCTGGCTGGCCGTCCAGGAAGCGGCGGAGGGTCATGCCGCCGTTTACCCGCCGCTGCGGCGGCTCCGGAGCGCGGCGCGCGCCGGCATGGGGCTGGCTGTGGGCGCGGGGCTTGTCTGCGGGGCGCTTGTGATCTTTGCCGCCGAACCCTGGCTGTACGGGCAGAACCCCGCCCTGTACCAGACCGTCAGCCGCCTGGTGCAGTTCTGGCTGTGACCCCCGCCCAACGGCAGAAAGAAAAACCGCCGCGCCCCCTGTTTTTGGGGAAACGCGGCGGTTTTTGCTGCCGGGCTGGCCGGCCGCATGCGGCCTTACATCTTGTGGTCGGCAAAGATCGGGTCGTCCTGCCACAGCACCGCATGGCCGGCGGCGCGGGTGGCGTTCATGTCCAGGATGCGCTGGTTCGACGAACCCCGGAACCGCAGCGAAATATCGTACAGGTCCTGCACAAACGCGCCGTCCACCAGGATGTCGATATACCCCAGCATCTCGTCGGTGACCTCGCACCGGGCGGGCGACGGCTGCAGCAGCTCGGTCTCGTAGACGTTGCCGGTATAGCACCAGATGGTCTTGTGCGGGTACAGCACCTTTACATCGTGCAAAAACGGCGTCAGCGCCCGCTGGTTTTCCGGCTCGAAGGGTTCGCCGCCCAAAAGCGAAAGCCCGCCGATGTAATCCGGCTCCAGGCTTGCCAGGATCCGGTTGCGCGCGGCCTTGTCAAAGGGCTGGCCGTAATCAAAGTCCCAGGCCACCTTGTTGAAGCAGTTTTCACAGTGGCGGCGGCAGCCCGAAACAAACAGGCTGGTGCGCACCCCGCTGCCGTTGGAAATGTCGCAGAATTTGATATTGGCGTAGTTCAATGTCCTGTCCCCTTTTGTGCGGACCGAAACCGGTCCATATCGTGGTAAAGCAGCCTGCCCGGCCCCATATCCTGTGGCCGGCGGCCGCCCTGTCTCTTTGTGGCAGTATAGCAGACCCGGCGCCCGGGCGCAAGCGCCGTCCCGCGGTTCGCCGCACTTTTTGGCGCTGCATCGGCAATTCACAAAATCACTCAAATTAGCCAAAAATCAGGGCGCATTTTCTACACCTTTTCGCGGCATTTTATTTTTGTCGTACCGACGTGCTTTGGTTGACACATGTAGGTATTTTCAACAGGTTTTCCACCATATATTGTGGTGTCCGCGCTTGACTTTCCCCCCGCCCCGCGGTAAGATACTCTTGCACGCTTTCGAGCCACGGCGCCGGAAATCCACAAGATATTGTGTTTTACATTTCCGCTATCTGCATATATGCACAGTTTGCGGCAGTTCCATCACCAGCACAGGAGGACACCATGAAGATCATCAAGCGAAACGGCAGCGAGGCCGTGTTCGACATCAGCAAGATCATTGCAGCCATCACCAAGGCAAACAATGTGGTCAAGGAGGACCAGCGCCTGACCCAGGCGCAGATCCATTCCATCGCCGACACGGTGCAGAAAACCTGCGAGAGCCGCAGCCATGCCGTGGGCGTGGAGGACATCCAGGACCTGGTGGAGAACGGCATCATGGCCGCCGGCGCCTTCGAGGTGGCCCGCCACTACATCACCTACCGCTATGTGCAGGGCCTGCGCCGCACCCACAACACCACCGACGACCGCATCCTCAGCCTGATCGAGTGCAACAACGAGGAAGTCAAGCAGGAAAATTCCAACAAGAACCCCACCGTCAACTCGGTGCAGCGCGATTATATGGCCGGCGAAGTCTCCAAGGACCTGACCATGCGCATGCTGCTGCCCGCCGACGTGGTCAAGGCCCACGAGGAAGGCATTATCCACTTCCACGACGCCGACTACTTTGCCCAGCACATGCACAACTGCGACCTGGTCAACCTGGACGACATGCTGCAGAACGGCACCGTCATCTCCGGCACGCTGATCGAGAAGCCCCATTCCTTCTCCACCGCCTGCAACATTGCCACCCAGATCATCGCGCAGGTGGCGTCCAGCCAGTACGGCGGCCAGAGCATCAGCCTGACCCACCTGGCCCCCTTTGTGGACATCAGCCGCAAAAAGATCCGCCGCGACGTGGAGCGGGAGCTGACGGAGCTGGACGTGCATCCCAGCCAGGAAAAGATCTCGGAAATCGTCGAAGGCCGCCTGCGCGAGGAGATCAAGCGCGGCGTGCAGACCATCCAGTACCAGGTGGTCACGCTGATGACCACCAACGGTCAGGCCCCCTTCATCACCGTGTTCATGTATCTGGGCGAGGCCGGCGACGACCAGCGCCTGAAATCCGACCTGGCCATCATCATTGAAGAGATGCTGCGCCAGCGGTACGAGGGCGTCAAGAACGAGGCCGGCGTCTGGATCACCCCCGCCTTCCCCAAACTGATCTACGTGCTGGAGGAGGACAACGTCCGCGAGGGCACCCCCTACTTCTACCTGACCAAGCTGGCCGCCAAGTGCACCGCCAAGCGCATGGTGCCCGACTATATCAGCGAGAAGAAGATGCGGGAGTACAAACTGTCCAAGGGCGAGACCGAAGGCCACGGCGACGTGTACACCTGCATGGGCTGCCGCAGCTTTTTGACCCCCGACCGCAGCGGCAACGGCTGGGACAACATTGCCAACGCCAAAAATTACGACGGCAAGCCAAAATATTACGGCCGCTTCAACCAGGGCGTCGTCACCATCAACCTGGTGGACGTGGCGCTTAGCTCCCACGGCGACTTTGACGAGTTCTGGAAGATTTTTGACGAGCGGCTGGCGCTGTGCCACGAGGCGCTGATGTGCCGCCACAACCGCCTGAAGGGCACCCTGTCCGACGCCGCGCCCATCCTGTGGCAGTACGGCGCGCTGGCTCGCCTGAAAAAGGGCGAGACCATCGACAAGCTGCTGTACGGCGGCTACTCCACCATCAGCCTGGGCTACGCCGGCCTGTACGAGTGCTGCAAGTATATGACCGGCCGCAGCCACACCGACCCGGCCGCCAAGCCCTTTGCGCTGGAGGTCATGCAGCACATGAACGACGCCTGCGCCAAGTGGAAGGCCGAGAGCGACATCGACTTCAGCCTGTACGGCACCCCGCTGGAATCCACCACTTACAAGTTCGCCAAGTGCCTGCAGAAGCGGTTCGGCATCATCCC
>DWVD01000015.1 GCA_019120395.1 Candidatus Gemmiger faecigallinarum | reverse complement strand
ATATCAAAGTTCTTGCTATTCCACAAACATTTCTTGACACAACCGCTGGTTCCGTCTGGATTGTGCTTTCCCTTTCTTCTCTTGATTACATCTACTTAGCCATAAGCTGATGTATACCTATCTGCCCGCCTATGACGAGGAGGGCTACACCCTGCCCGCTGCGCTGACAGACGGCTCGGTGGCGGGTATCATTGTGCTTAACATTTATACCGAACCGCTGCTGCGCCTGCTGGCCGCGCTGCCGCTGCCCAAAATTTTCCTGGACACGGTGCCCGGCCTGCCGCAGGCCGGGTTGGGCGGCGACCTTGTTCTGCTGGAAGGGCGCGACGCGCTGCGGCGCATCACCGGCCGCCTGCTGGACACCGGCCGGCGGCGGCTGAGCTTTGTCGGCGCGGTGGACTACGCCCAGACCAACGCCGACCGCTGGCAGGGGTTCCTGGATGCGCACGCCGCGCGCGGCCTGCAGCCGGACCCCGCGCTGTGCCTGACCGGGCCGTTCGGGCTGTACACCCACTATGAGCAGATCAGCGGCTTTCTGGACGCGCTGGACCGCCTGCCGGACGCCTTTGTGTGCGCGAGCGACTACATCGCGCACTATATCCAGCAGTATTACGACGACCGCGGCCTGCCCCACGCCGCCCGCCCGCTGCTGACCGGCTTTGACAACAACCCCGAATACGCGAACGTCGCGCACCGCATCACCACGGTGGAGGTGCAGACCTCCACCATCGGCGCCCGCCTGGCCGCGCGCATCCTGTTCCGCCTCGCCCACCCGGACGCCTTCAACGAAGTCGGCTACATCTGCACCCAGATCCTCTACCGCGGCGCCCTGTCCGAAGAAGATTGACCCCCGCAACGTTTGCCCCTCCCCTGCACGCCCTCCAGCCGCGCCCGGCCAAACGGGAAAACCGCCCGCCGCACAGGAGCCGCCGTAGGGGCGGATTCCATATCCGCCCGCAGACCCCTGCGCCGCCGCAACCCGGGCCGATATGGAATCGGCCCCTACAGACTGCCGAAAAAGCCGATTGTTTCCCGGTGGCAAAACATTTGCCTTGCATTGTAGGGCGGGCGATTTCGCCCGCCGCGCCGTTTGCCCCACCCCTTTATACCACACAAAAACCGCCCCGCGTGCCGAAAAAGCACAACGGGGCGGTTTTCTGTTTCGTTTTCAGGCTGTTTTACCGCCGGGCCAGCGCGGGGCGCAGGCGGCGGGTGCGGGTGTAGATCATCTCGTGCACGGCGCAGATCTTGTCCGCCATGCACACAAGCCAGCCTTCGCGGCAGGCGGGCGGCACCGGCGTCAGCGGGAACATGTGCCGCAGGATGATGTTGCGCTCGCGGGGCGAAAGCTCCCAGTCGGCGCAGGCGTTGTTCAGCGCCGCGCGCGGGTGGGTGAAACCGTGCAGCCGGTGGCTGTCGTCCTTCTCGTGCCAGTCGTACAAAAAGTAGTCGTGCAGCAGCGCGCCGCGCACCAGCGCGCCCAGGTCGACCTCCCAGCCAAGCGCCGCGGCCAGGCGGCAGCTCAGCACCGCCACGCGCACACAGTGCTCGTACACGGTCACACCGCCATGCTGCACAAAGCGGCGGGTCATAGCAAAGCGGCCTTCGCTTTCCAGCTCCGCGGCCGCGCGTTCTACCAGCATCTCCAGCTCCAAAACCTGCATCGGCGTACCTCCTTGGGGTCCCAGGTGCGTCACAACAAGCCAACAAGCGGGCGGCAGGCGCGGGCCTTCTGCCCGCCTGCCGTACCTATTATACAGCACAACGGCCAAAATGCAAGACGGGAAACTGTAAAATATCTGTTACGTTTTGGCGGGGCGCATAAAGCCCGCCCCTTTCATCACGAGAACATCACCACATCGTCCAGCGGTTTTTCGGCGGGCTCGACCTTTACGGCGGTCAGCACGGGGCCGGTGCTGTCGGGGGTCTGGCCCTTGTAGATGGGGTGGTATTTCAGGTTGACCTTGGCCGTCAGCGTGATCCAGTCGCGCTGTTTGAGCGTCTTGTACGCGTCGTACCGGCAGGGGAAGCCGACAAACTGGATGTCCTGCACGCAGCAGGTCATGGCGAAGCGGCCGGGCACAAAGCTGTCCTTGCCCGCGCGCGGGGTCTGGCACACCTGCGCAAGGAAGCGCACGGTCTTGCCGTCGTATTTCTGCATATCGTCCATGCAGTCCATATAGAAAACGCCGAAAAACTCCGCCGGGATCTCGATGACCGGGGCCTCGACGTCGAACGGCAGCGGGTCGGGGATGTCGTCGTAAGCGACCGAACCGTCGCCGAATTCATAGGCGATGTCACAGCGGCGGCTGGCCTGGCGCACCAGCTTGTGGATGAGCTGGCGGCTTTCGTCGTCGTCGACCTTTTCCGCGCGGTTGACGACCAGCAGCTCGCTGGCGCGCAGCTTGTCCAGCAGCAGCGCGCGCATGGCGTTGTCGCCCGCATAGGTCTTGACCGTCGTGCCGTCGGCCGTGGCCAGGCACTGGTAGATGACCCAGTTCTGCGGCAGCGCGTCGGTCAGGTCCTGCAAAAGCCACATGCCGTTGTATTCGATCACAACCCGGCCGCAGCCGCTCTTTTTGGCCAGGCGCTCCAGGTTTTGGGCGTTGAGCTCGCTCTTGTCCGCAAGCACCTCGACCGTGACGCCGCCGAAGCCGAAGCGGTCTGGGTCGTATTCCTCCTCACCCTCCTCGCACACAAGCAGCAGCGTTTTGTCGCCGGAGTCGAACTGGGGGTCCTCCATCGTCTCCTGGATAAAGCGGGTCTTGCCGCTCTCCAGCATGCCGACGAACAGATAGACCGGGATCTCTCTTACCGCCATAGAAACCTCCAAGACTTTTTAAATTGGGAATGAGGAATGAGGAGTATCAGGAGTCAGGGATCCCGGCGCGGCCTTTGGCTGCGACGGGAAACGGGGAAACTGCCTGCCTGGCACAGTGTTTTACGATCCGTGCGCGCCAGCGCACGCTGAAATTCCGCATTTCTCATTTCTGATCCCTCGTGGATCGCGCATAAAATGCGTGGTCATACGTGGAACAGCTGCGCCACTGCGTCCTCTTTCAGCTCGGCGCCGATCACGCACAGCTTGCCGGTGACGTCGGGGGTGCAGGCGCGGATCTCGTGCTCGCCGGGCACCATGTCGAACTCGTACCAGGTGTCGCCGCCGTCCACGATGCCCTTGGCCCGCAGGATCTGGCCGTACTCGCCGCCGTCCAGCGCGGTCAGCGCCTGTTCCAGCTCCTCGCGGGTGAAGCGGCGGGCTGTCTCGCGGCCCCAGCTGGTAAAGATCTCGTCGGCGTCGTGGTCGTGATGATGGTGGTGCCCGCAGCCGCAGTGCCCGCCGTGCTCGTGGTGGTGCTCGTCATGGTCATGGTGGCAGCAGCCCTCGTGGTCGTGCCCTTCCTCCTCGTGGTCGTGGTGGCAGCACGCATGGCTGTGTTCTTCATCCTCATGGTCGTGATGGTGGCAGCACTCGTGCTCCTCGCCGTCCCCGTCGTGGTGATGATGGTGGTGATGCTCGTGCTCGTTCTCGTCGCCGTGGGCCGCGTTGGTGGCGGCGGCCTCGGCCAGCAGCTCGGCCACCAGATCGCGCTTGCCGTCCATCACCGAGACGATCTGCTTGCCGTTCAGCGCCATCCAGTCGGTGGTGACGATGGTGGCGGTGGGGTTTTTCTGCTGCAGCAGCTCCACCGCGGCGGCGATCTTCTCGTCCGACGCCTTGCCGGTGCGGCTGAGGATGATGCAGCTGGCGTGGCTGACCTGGTCGTTGTAGAACTCGCCAAAGTTCTTCATGTACAGTTTGACCTTGTTCACGTCGGCAACCGTCACAAAGCTGTTCAGCTCCACCGGCAGGTGGTCGGCCACGCTCTCCACCGCGCGGGTCACGTCGCTCAGCTTGCCCACGCCGGAAGGCTCGATCAGGATGCGGTCGGGGTGGTAGGTGTCCACCACCTGCTTCAGCGCCTCGCGGAAATCGCCCACCAGCGAGCAGCAGATGCAGCCGGAGTTCAGCTCGTTCACCTGGATGCCGGCCTCGCGCATAAAGCCGCCGTCGATGCCGATCTCGCCGAATTCGTTCTCGATCAGCACCAGCTTTTCGCCGCCGAAAGCCTCCTGGATCAGCTTTTTGATCAGCGTCGTCTTGCCGGCGCCCAGAAACCCGGAGAAAATGTCGATTTTTGTTTTGGTCTGTGCCATAGTGCGTTACCTCTATTTCTATCTTGCAGATGGGGTTGGCTTGTTCTGGTCGGGCAGGTGCGGGCATGGGTTAGCAATCGGGCACCCACACTGCTAATACTATTATATCAAACCCGTCAAGGGGTTCCGCCCGCTTTTGCCGCCCCAATTCTGAACTTTTTGCAAAATTTCGCCCCGCCGGCGCGTCTGAAATGGTATACTGGATCATATCAGCGTGCAGGGGGGGGCGGCGGCCGGCGGCTTTGCGCAGGGGACGATGATTGCATCGTCCCCTGCGCAAAGCGAGTTCCTGCCGAAAAACAGCCAAAACGGGTCGCAACGCATTTACCGCTCCCGCCGCGTTATCATAAGCCCATCCCCCGCAAGAAGCGTCCATCGATAAGGCCTTCTGCCGGAAATGGGCGCCGGGAAAAGAAATGTCAACCGCAAAGATAAAGTTCTCGGTTTCGCCTGCCGTTCGCCATGGTATGTAGGGCGGGCGATTTCGCCCGCCGGGGGACATGGCAGCAAGCATCGTCCCCTACGGACACAGCGGCAAACACCTGCCACCCCTGCACTGAAAGGAGGCGCGCCATGCAGTACCGTATTTTCCTGATCGAGGATGACCCCGTCATTGCCCGCACGGTGCGGGAGTATCTGGCCCGTCTGGGGTATACCGTGGCCTGCGGCGAAAACTTTGCCGACCTGGCGCCGGAGTTCGCCGCGTTTGGGCCGCAGCTGGTGCTTTTGGACCTGTCGCTGCCCTACCGCAACGGCTACCACTGGTGCCGGGTGTTCCGCGAGATCTCCGACGTGCCCATCGTGTTTTTGTCCTCGGCGGCGGACAACCTGAACATCGTCACCGCCATGGACCTGGGCGCGGACGATTACATCGCCAAACCCTTTGACCTGGAGGTGCTGGCCGCCAAGGTGCAGGCGATCCTGCGCCGGGCATACGCCTACGCCAGGCCCGCCGAGCTGGTGGACTGCGGCGGCGGGGTGATGCTGGACCTGGGCGCGGGCGCGCTGAAAAGCGGGGCCGGCACGGTGGAGCTGACCAAGAACGAGCTGCGCATCCTGCAGACGCTGCTGGCCCAGCGGGGCCGCACCGTCCCCCGCGACGCGCTGATGACGGCGCTGTGGGCCACCGACTGTTTTGTGGACGAGAACACGCTGACCGTCAATGTGGCCAGGCTGCGCAAAAAGCTGGAGACCGCCGGCCTGCCCGGCCTGATCCGCACCAGGAAAGGCGAGGGGTACTGCATCGAATGAAACGGTTTTTGGCATATCTGCGCGCCCAGCGCCGGGTGCTGATCGCCTGGGCGCTGACGGCGGCGGTGTTTGGGGCGGTCATTGCCCTGTACGACCTGCCGCTGGAACCTTTGGGCTATGCGACGGTGCTGTCCGCCGCCGTTGCGGCCGCGGTGCTGGCGGCGGGCTGGCCTGCCTGGTCCCGGCGCTGCCGCGCGGTGGAGGAGCTGATCGAGACGCCGTCCATGCGGGAACCGGCGCTGCCGGAACCGGAAGGCGGCGGGGATGGTCTGGAGGCCGGCTACCAGACGGCCTTGCGCGGCATGTCCGAGCTGCTGGCAGACCGGGACGCAAAAGCCCGGGAGCAACAGGACGACCTGCTGGATTATTTTACCATGTGGGCCCATCAGGTCAAAACGCCGCTGGCCGCCATGCGTCTGCTGCTGCAGTCGGACGGGCAGGTCCCGCGGGCGGATCTGGAAAGGGAGCTGTTCCAGACGGGGCGGTATGTGGACATGGTGCTGGGGTATCTGCGCCTGGGCAGCGAATCCAACGACCTGCTGCTGGCCAAAACGCCGCTGGACCCGGTCATCCGCCAGAGCCTGCGCCGGTTTGCCCGTATGTTCATATTAAAAAAGCTGACGCTTGTCTACAACGGCACCGACGCCGCCCCGGTGACTGACGCCAAGTGGGTGGGCTTTATCCTGGAGCAGCTGCTGTCCAACGCGATCAAGTACACGCCGCCTGGCGGGACGGTCACGGTGTCGGCCGACGGGCGCATGCTGTCGGTGGCGGACACCGGCGCCGGCATCCGGGCCGAGGACCTGCCCCGCATTTTTGAGAAAGGCTACACCGGCTGCACCGGCCACGCCGAGCCGGCTTCCAGCGGGCTGGGGCTGTACCTGTGCGCCCGGGCTGCCAAAAAGTTGGGTTGCACCATTTTTGCCCAGAGCGAACCGGGGCAGGGCGCCGAAGTGACGCTAGCCTTCCCGCCCGACGGCGCGCTGTACGAATAAAAAATGACGCCGCCATACAAAAGGGCCGGGCGTCCCGCGGCAGCAGCCTGTCGGGGGACGCCCGGCCCAAATTGCAGGGGAAGGTCACGCGGCGGGCGCAGGCGCGCCGCCCATGGACAGCTGGACCACCCATACGCCCAGCACCACAACGCCCAGCACGATGCGGTACCAGCCGAACACGGTAAAGCTGTGCGTTTTCACGTAGTTCATCAGGAAGCGGATGGCCACGATGGAGACCAGGAACGCCACCACGCAGCCCACCAGCAGGATGACGGCCTCGCTGCCGGAAATGGTGTTGCCGTCGGTGAAAAACTTGACCAGCTTGAGCAGGCTGGCGCCCGCCATGACCGGGATGGCCAGGAAAAAGGTGAACTGGGAAGCCACCGGCCGGGAAAGGCCGCACAGCATGCCGCCCAGAATGGTGGCGCCGCTGCGGCTGGTGCCGGGGATCAGCGAAAGCACCTGCCAGCCGCCGATGGTCAGGGCGTCCTTGTAGGTGATACGGCTGAGTTTGGTGGTTTTGGGCGGACGGGGACGCCGCTCGATCAGGATAAAGGCGACGCCGTAAACGATCAGCATCAGCGCCACCACGACGCTGTTGTACAGGTGGGCGTCCATCCAGTCGTCCAGAAGGATGCCCAGCACGGCGGCGGGCAGGCAGGCGGCGATGATCTTGAACCACAGCCGCATCACCGGCCAGCGCACATGCCGCGCGACGCCGCTGTCGCGGCCGTTGTCCACGCAAAACGGCCACAGTTTTTGAAAGTACAGCACCACCACGGCCAAAATCGCGCCCAGCTGGATGACGACGCGGAACATTTCCATAAAAGCGTCGGACAGCTGGAACTTGAGCACCTGTTCGGCCAGGATCATGTGGCCGGTGCTGGAGATGGGCAGCCATTCGGTGATGCCCTCGATAACGCCGTAGGCGACGGCTTTTAAGATTTCCAGTACAAATTCCATTGGTACACCCCCAAATATACCCCTATTGTATCACAATTTTGCGCAAAAGAAAGCCCGGCCCGGCCGCGGCGGCAGCCAAACAACGGAATTTTACAAATCTCGCCTGCGGCGGCGCGGCCGGGAATCCCGGCCGCAGCGGCGGAAAACTGCGTCCCCTCCTTTCCTTATACGAAAAAGACGTTGCCCATTTTGCAAATTGTCTCTATAATTGGGGTGGATAAAAACAGGCAGATCCGGGCGGGAAAGCCCGGGAAAACGCGGCGGGACGGCCGCGCAAGGGGGAAGGAAAGATGTATCGGACCGTTTTGTTTGACCTAGATGGAACGCTGCTGAACACCATCGACGACCTGGCCGACGCGGGCAACCGCATGTGCGCGGCCCGGGGGTGGCCCACCCACACGACGGACCAGTTCCGCTATCTGGTGGGCAACGGCATCCCCAAGCTGATCGAGCGCCTGACGCCGGAGGAACAGCGCACGCCCCGGACGCTGGAGGAAGCCTATCGCGCCTTTGACGCCGACTATGACGCCCACATGTTCGACAGGACCCGCCCGTATCCCGGCGTGCCGGAGCTGCTGGGGCGGCTGGCCGCGGCGGGGGTGCAGATGGCGGTGTTTTCCAACAAGGACGACGCGCTGGCCCGGCGGGTGGTGGCCCACTACTTTGACAGCCAGCTGTTTGCCGTGGTGCGGGGCGCGCTGCCCGACGTGCCCAAAAAGCCCGCGCCGGAGGGGACCCTGGCGCTGATGCGCGCCATTGGCGCCGAGGCCGCGGCCACCCTTTATGTGGGGGACAGCAACGTGGACGTGCTGACCGGCAAAAACGCCGGGCTGCGCTGCTGCGGCGTGCTGTGGGGCTTCCGGACCGAGGAGGAACTGCGCGGCGCCGGGGCCGATTTCCTGGCCGCCGACGCCGGCGCGCTGGAAAAGGTGATCCTGGGCGGCTGACCGCCCGCGCTGACTGTGCCGCCCCGGGGCGGTTGTGCAAGGAGGTTTTGTCTATGATCCCGCAAACTTACATCGACATGCTGGGCGCAAAGTCGGTCATCCGCTCGCTGAGCGAGTGGGCCGCCGCGCGCGGGCAGGAGATCGGCTACGAAAATGTGTTCGACTATTCGCTGGGCAACCCCAGCGTGCCCTGCCCGCCCCATTTTACCGCGCGGATGATCGAGCTGCTTCAGACCGAGCAGCCGGTCGCGCTGCACGGGTACAGCCCGTCGCTGGGCATCGCCCCGGTGCGGCAGGCGGTGGCCGAAAGCCTGAACCGGCGGTTTGGCATGCAGTACGGCCCGGAGCATATCTTTATGACCAGCGGCGCGGCCGGGGCGCTGGCCCACGCGCTGCGCTGCGTCTGCCGGCCGGGGCAGGAGGTACTGGTCCCGGCGCCCTTCTTCCCGGAATACAAGCCGTATATCGAGGGCGCGGGCCTGACCATGCGCGTCGTGCCGCCCCGCCCGGCGGATTTCCAGATCGACCTGGAAGCGCTGGACGCGGCCATTGGCGAGAACACCGCCGCGGTGCTGATCAACACCCCCAACAACCCTTCCGGCGCGGTGTATACCGAGGCGACGATGCGGGCGCTGGCCGACCTGCTGACGGCGGCGTCGGCGCGGGTGGGACGGCATATCTTCCTGATCTCGGACGAGCCTTACCGGGAGATCCTGTTCGGCGGGCGGCAGATCGTCTATCCCGCCCGATTTTACGCCGACACCCTGACCTGTTATTCCTTCTCCAAAAGCCTGAGCCTGCCGGGCGAGCGCATCGGCTACCTGGCGGCATGCCCGGACTGCGAGCAGGCCGGGCAGATCGTGCCGGTCTGCGGGCAGATCTCCCGCGGGACGGGGCACAACTGCCCGCCTTCGCTGATCCAGCTGGCGGTGGCGGACTGCTTGGACGAGACCAGCGATCTGAGCGTTTACGAGCGCAACATGGAGCTGATTTTTGCCGAGCTGAAACGGCTGGGTTTCCAGGTGGTGCGGCCGGACGGCACCTTCTATATCTTCCCGCAGTCGCTGGAACCGGACGCGGTGGCTTTCTGCCGGAAGGCCACCCGCTACGACCTGGTGCTGGTGCCGGGCGATTCCTTCGGCTGCCCGGGGCATTTCCGCATGGCGTACTGCATCGAGACCGAAAAGGTCCGGCGCAGCTTTGCCGCGCTGGAACGCTTTGTGAAAGAGGAGTACGGCGGGTGACCGCGGCGTGACGGCCGCTTACAGGTAGATCTCGTTGGACCGGGGCGGCAGATGCCGGGCCGGCGCCGGCGCGTTGGAGTCCCGCCAGGCGGCGGGCGTCTGCCCGGTCTCCCGCTTGAACACCCGGCACAGGTACGTGGCGCTGGAAAAACCGCACAGGCCGGCGATCATCTCCAGGCTGTATTCCTGCTCCAGCAACAGCAGCTTGGCCGCCTCGATGCGCACGCCGGTCAGGTACTTGCCCGGCGAGACGCCCATCTCGGCCGAAAAGCACCGCACCAGATGGCATTTGGAGACGCCCAGCTGGCGGCTTAGCTCCTCGACGCCGTACAGCCCGATGTAGTTGTTGCAGATGGCCTCCACCGCCGCCGCCACCAGCGGGCTCAGCCGGCGGGGCGGCTCGTCGGCGCGGGCCAGCTCGCACAGCAGGGCATAGCCGGTCTGGCTTTGCTGCGGGGTCCCGGTGGGACCGTCCTGGCACAAAAGCGCCATCAGCTCGGCTGCGCCCGGGCAGGCCGCGCCCGGGACAAAGCGGGGATACCCCAGCCCCGCGCCGAACAGCCCGACGGCCTGGCCGGTCAGCCGCACCGCCAGCAGGTGGCAGGGGGACTGGGGCAGCAGCCGCACCGAACCGGCGCAGAGCAAAAGGTCCCCCGGCGAGCCGGTGGTGGCCTGGGCGCCCGGCGCTTCGGACAGGCAGCGCCCGCTGGAAAGCACCCCCGCCCACAGCCCTTCGCCGCCCAGCTCCAGCGGCGTGTCAAAGGTTTCGTCCCGCACTTCGGCCAGGGCGCACAGCGCGTTGCAGTCAAAGATCAATTTCTGACCCTCCATATCAATAAAATGCTATATCTTTTCTAAGAATAAGCTGATATTATAGTCTTGTCAAGAAAAAACGACCCAAACGGGCGTCAATAAAATCCAATGGAGGTAACCACCATGGCCAGTATCAGCTGCCGTCATATCTACAAGGTCTATCCCGGCAATGTCACCGCCGTCAAGGACTTCAACCTGGAGATCGCCGATAAGGAATTTATCGTTTTCGTCGGCCCCTCCGGCTGCGGCAAGTCCACCACCCTGCGCATGGTCGCCGGCCTGGAAGAGATCTCCAAGGGCGAGATGTACATCGGCGACCGCCTGATCAATGACGTCCCCCCGAAGGACCGCGACATCGCCATGGTGTTCCAGAACTACGCTCTGTACCCGCACATGACCGTGTACAAGAACATGGCGTTCGGCCTGGAGCTGCGCAAGATGCCCAAGGACGAGATCGACAAGCGCGTCCGCGAGGCCGCCAAGATCCTGGAGATCGAGCACCTGCTTGACCGCAAGCCCAAGGCTCTGTCCGGTGGTCAGCGCCAGCGTGTCGCGCTGGGCCGCGCCATGGTCCGTAACCCCGCCGTCTTCCTGCTGGACGAGCCTCTGTCCAACTTGGACGCCAAGCTGCGTACCAGCATGCGTACCGAGATCATCAAGCTGCACAAGCGCCTGGCCACCACCTTCATTTACGTTACCCATGACCAGACCGAGGCCATGACCATGGGCGACCGTATCGTCGTCATGAAGGACGGCGTCATCCAGCAGGTCGACACCCCGCAGAACCTGTACGATTATCCCTGCAACCTGTTCGTCGCCGGCTTCATTGGCAGCCCGCAGATGAACTTCTTGGACGCCACCGTCAAGAAGGACGGCGACGCTTACTCGGTCGATGTGGCCGGCACCGTCCTGCCGCTGCCCAAGGAAAAGACCGCCGACGGCAAGCTGAACAGCTATGTGGGCAAGCAGGTCAAGATCGGCATCCGTCCCGAGGACATGAAGGACGACGAGGAGTTCCTGGCCAAGCATCCCAACACCCGTATGGACGCCGAGGTCGAAGTCTCCGAGCTGATGGGCGCCGAGATCTACCTGTACCTGACCTTCAAGGGCCAGAACATGATGGCCCGCGTCTCGCCCACCTCCAAGGCCCGCCGCGGCGACAAGGTCACCCTGGCTGTCGACCCGCACAAGATCCACATCTTCGACGCCGAGACCGAGCAGACCATCCTGAACTGATCCCAATCACGATCTCTGGACAAGACTGTCGAGACATCGAAATGCAAAACGGCCCCGCCATTGGCGGGGCCGTTTTGCGCTGCCCGGGTCGTTTTTGGTCCGGGCGCTCCGCAAAAAAAGGAGAGCGGTACAGGGGCGCTGCCCGAACGGCGGGGGAACGGCCGGTCCCCGGGACGGGCGGGGATCAGCTTTCCTGGCCCAGCTCAGCGCCGGGAAAATAGTACAGCAGAATATCCTGCCAGCTGCTGCCGCCGGCCGCCATGGTGCGGGCGCCGGCCTGGCTCATCCCCACGCCGTGGCCGTAGCCGCGGGTGGTCACGGCGAACTGCCCGTCCTGCCAGGCGATGGCAAAGCAGGCCGAGCGCAGGCTCAGCGCGGTGCGCAGGTCGGCGCCGCCGACCGCCTGGCCGCACAGTTCAACGCTTTGCACATAACCGGCGTCGTCCCAGACGGTGGCGCCCACCCAGCTGTCCGGGTTCCCGCTGACCTGGACGCCCAGCGCCGAGTACAGCGCGTCGGATACCTGCTGCGCGCTGTACTGGATCGTCACCTCGAACCCGTCGGCCTGGGCGTCCCAACTGGAATCGACGCCCTGTAAGTACGGCAGCGCCTCCACCCATACCCGTTGGCTGGCCTGGGTGTGGCCGCAGCTGATGGCATGGTAGCAGGCGGCGGCCGGCGCGCCGTCGTACAGGACCAGGTCGTACAGCACCTGGTCGGCCAGCGCGCCCAGCCGCTGCCAGTTGGCTTCAAACGCGTCGCCCCAGCGGCTGCGCAGGACTTCCTCGGAGGTCCAGCCACTGCACTGGGCGCTGTTGACGGTGATGGCGGTGCTGCTGCCGCCGTTTTCCGCCAGCTGGTACAGCGCCCAGCTGTGGCTGGCCACCATCTGGGCGCACAGCGCGGCGTCGGGCCAGTCGACGGGCATTTCGCAGGCGGCCGCGCCGATCAGGTATTCCCGGGCGGGCACGCTCAGGGCCTGTCCGGCGGCGTCGTCCCACAGCAGGATGGCCTGCGTCTCGGCGCGGGGGGCCGCGGTGGGCTGGGAAACGGCGCTGTCCGGGCTGGCCGCGCCGCTTTCCGGCCGGTCTGCCTCTCCGGGGGAAAACAGCGGCACAAGGCATAAAAACGGCGCGGCGGCCGCCAGGCCCACCAACGCCGCCGCGCACAGGGCGGTGCGTTTGGTTGCGGTTTTCATCAATTGCCTCCGGGGCGGCCTTGCAATTTGCCGCCCGCACAGTTAGAATAAAGGAAGTCACGGCGGCAGGGGGCCTGTCCCCCATGCGGTGCGCCAAACTGGCAGGATGCCGGATCTCTGCGCCCTGATTTGTGCAGAATGCGGAAAATGACGGCTCCGGTGCACCTTTGCTACCAATCTATGCGCTGCCCGCGCCAAATATGCCTGTTTGATCCCGGAGGGCCTGCCATGAAGAAAAAGACTAGGGCGATACTGTCGCTTGTTATCTGCCTGGTGCTGGGGGCGCTGCGCGCCGCCGACCTGTGCCTGCTGTCCGACCCCGCCACCGGTTTTGTCCGGGTGGGGGAAGCCTGGTTCCGCTATGCCGCGGTGGCGGCGGCCGCGGCGGCGCTGTTTGTGCTGTCCCGCGCCGCGTCGGTCAGCCCGGAGGCTCTGCGCCGGCCCAAGCGGGCGCTGGGGCTTGCCATGCTGCTGACCGCCGCCTTGATGCTGGAGACCGGCCTGAGCAGCTGGATGGTGCTGCAGCGGGACAGTTTCTCCACGCTGCGGGGAGCGCTGCTGCTGCTCAGCGGGCTGTGGTTCGCCGTGTTTGGGGTGCGGGCGCTGTTTGAACCGGCCCGCCGTCCCGCGCCGGCGGCGCTGGGGCTTGCCGCGCTGGCCGCGCCCATCTGGGTGGCGGTGGAGCGGTTTGCCGTGCGGCCGTCGTCCCTGGCGCGCACCGGCCATGTGCTGCAGGTGCTCAGCGTGCTGGCGGCCCTGTGCTTTTTGGCGGCGCTGCTCAAGGTGTTCTTTTTGCCGGACGCCCCCTTGGGACGGTCGCTGGCTTTTACCGGTATGCTGGCCTTTTTGCTGTGTACCTGCATCGAACTGCCCCAGACGGCCATCTCGCTTGCCTGCGGGGCGTCCACGCTGCTGGATCTGGCGCTTTCCGGCTGCTGGGGCGCGGTCGGCCTGTGCGGGCTGGTCAGCGCGCTGTACACGGCCGGCAGGGACCGCGCCGCCCTGCCGCCGGAGCCGCAGGACCGGTGAGCGATGCTTTTTGGCTATGCGCCGGCATGTGGGACAGGTATTTTACATCCCCGCGCCGTCTGCGGTACAATAGGATACAGAAAGGCCGTGCAGGTGCTGTGCCTGCGCGGCTTTCCGTTTTTATGCAGCATTGATTCAGGAGGCTTTGACTATGCAGTACCGCAAGCTGCCCCACGGGGAGGAACAGATCGGCGTGCTGGGCCTGGGGTCCAGCGCCATCGGCCCGGCAGGGGACAGGGAGATCGAGGCGACCATCGCCCTGGCGCTGGAAAACGGCGTCAACTATTTTGACATGGCGTCCGGCGACGCGGCGCCCTTTGCGCCCTACGGGCGCGCCATTGCCGCGGCCGGCGCGCGGGACCGGGTGTACTTTCAGATCCATTTCGGCGCCGAATACACCAGCGGCAAATACGGCTGGACGCTGGACCTGGAAACCATCAAGCGGTCGGTGGACTGGCAGCTGAAACAGCTGCGGACCGATTACATCGACTTTGGCTTTATCCACTGCATCGACGAGCCGGACGATTACCGCAAGGCCAGGGAGGCCGGGACCATCGACTACATCCGGGATCTGCAGCGCCAGGGCGTAGTGCGGCATATCGGCATGAGCTCCCACACGCCGGCGGTGGTCAACCAGGTGCTGGACGAAGGTCTTTTGGATATGCTGATGTTCAGCATCAATCCGGCCTACGACTACCAGCAGGGCGAATATGCCGCCGGCGAGGTGGGCGAGCGGATGGCGCTTTACCGCCGGTGCGAGGCCGAGGGCGTGGGCATCTCGGTGATGAAGGCGTTTGCCGGCGGGCAGCTGCTGGACGCAAAGCGGTCGCCCTTTGGCATGGCGATGGATCAGTATCAGTGCATCCGGTATGCGCTGGACCGGCCCGGCGTGCTGACGGTGCTGCCCGGCGTGCGTGGCCGCGAGGACCTGAAACGGCTGCTGGGCTATTTTGACGCCGCGCCGGAGCAGACCGACTACTCGGCGCTGGGCGGCGTGGCGCCCAAGGCGGCCGAGGGCGTCTGCGTCTACTGCAACCACTGCCAGCCCTGCCCGATGGGGCTGGACGTGGGCCTGATCAACAAATACTACGACCTGGCCCGCATGGGGGACCAGCTGGCGGCGGAGCATTACCGCACGCTGGAACGGCATGCGGGCGACTGCGTGGCCTGCGGCCATTGCGACAGCCGCTGCCCCTTCCATGTGGCGCAGATCCGCCGCATGCAGGAGATCGCCGGTTATTTTGGTCAATGACCGGGCGCTGTGCCGGAAAAAACGGATAAAAAAGCCGGGCAGGCGCCGGGATGCAAAGCATCCCGGCGCCTGCCCGGTTTGTTTATGGAAAGGGCGATGCCGATGCGGCCAGCCCTGCGCCGTTGGTTTACGCTTTCATTTTGGCGGCGCGGTTCTCTTTCCAGAGTTCGTCCGCGGTGGGCTGCCAGTTCTGGGCGTAGGGGGTGGTGCGGTCGCACAGGGTGTCCACGTCCTCGGGCGACTCGTAGTCGGTGCTCTTGGCGCCGGTCTGCTTGACCATGGTGCGCAGGCACTCGGGGTTCTCCAGCATGGGGCAGGGCCGCAGCATGTTGTCGTTGAAGGGCTGGTTGTTGTGGTAGGCCATGAAGAGGGGGCTCTTCAGCGCATCCAGCAGCGAGCAGTCCCGGATGTTGACGTTGGAGTAGTGGATGAACACGCAGGGCTCCACGTCGCCGCGGGCGTTGATGTGCAGGTAGCGGCGGCCGCCGGCAATGCAGCCGCCCACATACTCGGCGTCGTTCTGGAAATCCAGGCTGAAGATGGCCTTGGTCTGGCGGTAGGCGCGGATGCGCTTGTACAGCTCGGTGCGCTGCTCCGGCGTGGGCAGCAGCTCCGGCACCGCGCCGGCGCCCACCGGCATGTAGTGGAAGAACCAGACGAACAGCGCGCCGGCGTCGATGATCTGGTCAAAATACTCCTCGCTGCTGACGTCGGCGTAGTTGGCGCTGGTGTAGCAGGTGGAGATGCCAAAGGGCAGGCCGTGGGATTTCAGCAGGCGCATGGCCTCCATGGCGCTGCCAAAGGCGCCGTCGCCGCGGCGGCCGTCGTTGGCCTTCTCAAAGCCTTCCAGGCTGATGGCGGGCACAAAGTTCTTGACCCGCAGCATCTCCTGGCAGAACTCCTCGTCGATGAGGGTGCCGTTGGTGAAGGAGAGAAACTCGCAGTCAGCGTGCTTCTCGCACAGGGCGACGATGTCCTTTTTGCGCACCAGCGGCTCGCCGCCGGTGAAGATGTACATATAGGTGCCCAGCTGCTTGCCCTGGGTGACGATGGAATCCAGCTCGTCAAAGGTCAGGTTCAGGCGGTTGCCGTACTCGGCGGCCCAGCAGCCGGTGCAGTGCATGTTGCAGGCGCTGGTGGGATCCATCAGGATAGCCCAGGGGATGTTGCAGCCTTCCCGCTTGGAAACCTCGTCCTGGGTGGCGCTGCCCAGCAGGCTGGCGTTGAGGATAAAGTTCTGGAAGAACGCCTTGCGCACGCCGGGGTCCAGATCATACAGCTTCAAAATCAGCTGATACCAGTTGCTCTTTTCGCCGATGGCCTTGCGGATGGCGCCGCGCTGGCTGACGTACCAGTCGCTGGGAACGACCTTGTCCACCAGCTCCATCAGTTTGGGGATGTTGGCCTCGGGATCTTTTTCCAGGTAAGAAAGAGCCTGATTGATCACGGCGCTCATGGCCGCGTTTTTCATTTTGTCGGTGATGCCCATTGTTGATAACCTCACTTTTGGGATGGGATGTCGGCTCCGCCCTGGGGGCTGCCGCGCCGGTCTTGCCCGACCGTGACGCCATTGTAAAACGGCGGCGGGGCAAAGTCATGGGGCAACGGGTCGACGGTTGGGCAAAATTACGGCAGATATTTTGAACTGTTGCGTTTTGGGACAGTTTTGAACAGTTGTCCCTTTTGTTTTGCCTGCGGCGGCGGTATGGTGACAGTGAAACGGCCCGGGCTGCCGGGCTTTCCAATCCAAACGGGAGCAATGACGGAAAACGATATATGAAAAGCGGGATCATTGACGTCGGGGGCGGCCTGCGGGGCGTATACGCCGCCGGCGTGTTCGACCGCTGCCTGGATATGGGCGTCGCCTTTGACGTGTGCATCGGCGTTTCGGCGGGCAGCGCCAACGTCGTCTCTTATATGGCGGGGCAGAAAGGGCGCAACTACCCCTTTTATACCGGATACCCCTTCCGCCGGGAGTATATGAGCCTGGGGAACCTGCTGTTCAAAAAGTCCTATCTGGACTTGGACTATATCTACGGGACCCTGAGCAATGCGGACGGCGAAAACCCGCTGGACTACCAGGCCATCCTGCGCAATCCGGCCGAGTTTGTGGCGGTGGCCACCGACGCCCGCACCGGGCAGGCGATCTATTTTGGCAAGGACGACCTGCGCCAGGACGATTACAGCGTGCTGAAAGCGTCCTCGGCCATACCGGTCGTCTGCCACCCCTATTCGGTGGCGGGCGTGCCTTGCTTTGACGGGGCGCTGAGCGACGCGGTGCCGCTGCGGCGGGCGCTGGACGCCGGCTGCGACAGGGTGGTACTGGTCCTGACCAGGCCCAAAGACCTGCTGCGCAAGCCGGGCAAGGACGAAACGCTGGCGCGGCTGATCCGCCGGCGGTACCCCATGGCGGCGCAGCAGCTTTGCCGGCGCGCCGAGCGGTACAACCGCAGCGTGGCGGAGGCAAAACGGCTGGAGGAGGCCGGCAGGGTGTGCATCATCGCGCCGGACGACACCTGCGGCGTGGACACCCTGACAAAGGACCGCGAGGCGCTGAAACGCCTGTGTGAGAAGGGCTGCGCCGACGCTGCGAAGATCGGCCGGTTTTTGGGGTAAGGCGGGATCTGGAAAATACGGGCCGCGCGCGGCCGCTGCGAAAAGAGTGACAGAAATGCAGAAGGATATGACACGCCGGCTGATCGAAACCTCGGTGCGCGGCGCATTGGCGCGGTGCCAGCAGTCGCCCGGACGGGCGGTGCGCAATCTGGTGGACCTGGGGCTGAATTTTTCCCGCGGGAAACTTCAAAAACGGCTGCTGACCACCATCCAGACCATGCTGTGCAACCCCGACAGCGCCTATTATGAGCTGGTCCGGGATACGGTGGCCCATGTGGACAACGAGCGGCTGCTGCGCTTCGGCGTCAACCTGGGGTACGAGGGCTGCACCAAAGGGGCCAGGAAGATCCGCGCCATCGAGGCGGAGAACGGCTTCAACGTGCCCTGGGCGCTGAGCCTGACGGTGGACGGCGGCCTGGCCGGCCCGGCTGCCAAGCGGTACCGGGAGATCGTCCGCCAGGGCAGGGGGCTGGGCATCCACACCTTCCTGTTGAACGCGGCGGATGATCCGGCCCCCATGGCGGCCCTGCCCGAGACGGCGGAGGACGGCGCGTTCGTCCTGTTTCTGGAAAGCGGGCAGGTCACCGGCGGGCTGATCGAGCGGCTGCGGGACGTGCCCAACATTTTGGCCGCCGTGCACGCCGGCCCCGGGGCGCAGCAGGCCTGCGCCCGGCTGCGGGCGGCCGGGTATCCCTATGCGGTGTGGGGGCAATACGCCGATCCCGCCCCGATTTTGAGCGGGCAGTGGCTGGAAAGCGTGCTGCCGCTGCACCCCATCCTGGCGCTGCTGTGCCCCGCAAAAAGCTGCGCCGGGGAACAGCAGCGGGCGGTGGGCGACTATGTCCGCGCCGTGCGCGAGCGCCAGCAGTACCCGGTGGTAGCCATGGAACTGAAGCAGGATCTTCTTTGGATCGACGACATTATCTCGGAGGACCGGGCGGCGGCCTATTTTGACCGCTGCGGCGACCTGCACACGGTAGACGGGGACGGTTACGGCCTGGGCTGCAACTTGTTTTCGGCGGATCTGCAGGATATTTTCCGCCGCGCGCTGCCCCATGCGGCCGCCGCGCGCTGAGCGGCCGGAAATACGAAAAAAAGCAGGTGCATGGCCGGCGACCGCCGGAAATGCACCTGCTTCCTGCTTATTCAGTTTTGTTGCCTGGCATCGGCGGCAGCGCCGGGGGCAGGCCCTTGCCGGACAGCTTTTCGATCACAGTGCCGGACACGCCCACAATGCCGCGGCGGACCAGCTCGCAGAACTGGGCGGCGGGCATGGGCGCGCGCTGGTTCAGCCAGCGGCGGATGGCGCAGACCAGCGCGTCGAGGTAAAAATCGGTGTAAAAGGCGATATTGTCCTCCTTGCCAAAGATCTGCTCCATCTCGTAGGCAAGCACTGTGCCGGCAAAATCGTAGAAATATTCCGAGAAGGAATTCTGCCCCTCCACCTCAAAGGCGCGGCGATAGAACGTACTGTTTTCGTAAAAATAGCGGCAGCTTTCTTCCAGCATCTGCCAGCCGTCCAGGTCGGATTTCTGCTGTACGCGGGCGACGAACTCGGTAAAAAAGATCCAGTTGAGCAGCTCGTACTTGTCCTGGAAATGATAGTAGAAACTTTTCCGGCTCATGCCGCAGGCCTCGCAGATATCCCCCACGCTGATCTTGGCAAACGGCCTGTCTTCCATCAGCTCTTTCAGCGCGGCGGCCAGCGCGCGCTTGGTGATATTTGAGTCAGCCACGGCGGCACCTCCCCTTCTGCCAAACGTGCAGCATAATATACAATATTGTAGCACAGCGGGTGGGGATTCTCAACGGCGGGCGGGGGCGCGCGCGGCCGCTTTTTTTGGACAATTTCGGCCAAATGCCAAAAATTGCGCCGCCTTTTCCGGCGCCGGCGCAAACGAAAAAGCCCCGCATCCCTGGCGGATGCGGGGCCTTGTATTTTCAGGGGCGGCGGCCGCCCTGCGGTTTTTACATGCTTTCGGGCACGTTGATCTTGAACATGGTCAGCGCGTTGCGGATGACGTCCCGCACGCCCAGGCACAGCGCGATGCGGGCCTGCTGGACGCTGTCTTCGGCGCCAAGGATGCGGCAGGCGCCGTAGAAGCGGTGGAAAGCGCTGGCCACGTCGATGACAAAGCGGGTGATGCGGGCGGGGTCGTACTTTTCGGCCGCGGCGGCGATCTCTGCGGGGAAGGCGGCCAGCAGCCGCAGCAGCGCCAGCTCGGACGGGTCGGTCAGCGCGGCGGCGTCGGCGGCGTCCAGGCCGCGGAAGGTCACGCCCTCGCTCTCCAGCTTTTTCAGGATGGAGCAGATGCGGGCGTGGGCGTACTGCACGTAGTAGACCGGGTTGTCGCTGTCGTTTTTGACGGCCAGGTCCAGGTCAAAGTCCAGCGTGGAGCTGGACTCCCGCTGGTTGAAGAAGAACCGGGCGGAATCAATGGGCACATCGTCCAAAAGGTCGGTCAGGGTGATGGCCTTGCCGGTGCGCTTGCTCATGCGGACGGGCTTGCCGTCGCGGATCAGGTTGACCATCTGCATCAGCACCACGTCCAGGCGGCTGCCGTCCAGGCCCACCGCGTCCATGGCACCCTTCATGCGGGCCACGTGGCCGTGGTGGTCGGCGCCCCACACGTCGATGGCCTTGTCAAAGCCGCGCACCGCCAGCTTGTTGTAGTGGTAGGCGATGTCGGCGGCAAAGTAGGTGGGCACGCCGTTGGCGCGGACCAGCACCTCGTCCTTGGCCTCCTCCTCGCTGCCGTCGTCCGACTTCTTTTTGTTGGCGACGCCGTACTTGGAGCTGTACTGGGCGCTTTTGTACATGATGGCGCCGTCCTCGGCCTTGTAGCAGGCGCCCTTGTCCAGCAGCAGCTGGATGATGCTGTTCACCGCGCCGCTGTCGTGCAGGGTGCTTTCGGGGAACCAGACGTCGTACTGGATGCGGTACTTGCCCAGGTCGCGTTTGAGCCCGGCGATGTTTTTGGGCAGGGCGTCGGCGGTGATGGCGGATTTCAGCTCCTCAAAGTCGGCGTTCACGTAGCTGTCGCCGTGGACGTCGGCAAACTCTTTGGCGCGCTGGATGATGTCGGCGCCCTGGTAGCACTCCTCCGGCAGGGGGCAGGCTTCCTCGCCCTTGTACAGCTGCAGGTAGCGGATGGCCAGGCTCTTGCCGAATTTCTGGATCTGGTTGCCCGCGTCGTTGATGTAGAACTCGCGGGTCACGTCGTAGCCGGCCCAGTCCAGGCAGGCGGCCAGGCAGTCGCCCAAAGCGCCGCCGCGGGCGTTGCCCATGTGCATGGGACCGGTGGGGTTGGCCGAGACAAATTCCACGTTGTAGCGTTTGCCCTGGCCGGCGTTGGTGCGGCCGTAGTCCTGCCCGGCGCAGGCCGCCCGCAGCACCGAGGTGAACCACCCGCTGCCCAGGTACAGGTTGATAAAGCCGGGGCCGGCGATCTCCACCCGGTCAAAGGGGCTGCCGGTCAGGTCCAGCGCACCGACGACCGCCTCGGCGATCTGGCGGGGCGCTTTGCGGAACACCCGCGCGCCGGCCATGGCCAGGTTGGCGGCCACGTCGCCGTTTTTGGGGTCGGCGGGGATCTCGACGATAAAGGCGGGCAGCTCGGTTTTGGGCAGCGCGCCGGCGTCCATCGCGGCGTTGGCGGCGGCGGTCAGCAGCGCGCGGGCCGCCTCCAGCGCCGACTGGCGGGGGTTGTAGTTGCGGTAATCGGTCATGGGGATACGCTCTCCTTTTTTATAGTCGGGAATTTTGGTGCGGCCTGCTCTCACTGCGCCGGTTCGGGCAGCGGCGTCACGGTGATGTCCACCAGGTTGCGGCTGATAAAATCCTCGCTGCCGGAGTCCAGCGTGTAGCTGAACTGCACCCGGCCGCCCTCGTCGGTCAGTTGGTGTTCGATCACGTCGGCGGCCACCCCCAGCGAGATGGCACCGTAGCCGGTCTCGTAATGGCACAGGTGGCGGGTGCCTTTTTCAATGATCAGCTGGCTGGCGGCCTTGCCGTAGCGCAGCATCGCCACCCGGCGGGCGTTCTCGGCGATCTTGACCGTGGTGGTGCTGCCCTCGTAGCCGGTGGCCTCGGTCTCGCGGTACACGATAAAGAAACAGCCGTCCCGGTGGGTGAACCCGCCGTGGGTCATCAGCTCGACGGTCTCGCTGCGGCCGTCCTGCTCCATGGTGCCTTTGATGGTGATCAGATATTTTTCATCCATTTGCATTTCCCTGCCTGTTTTGGCCGGCCGGCGGCCAGCCATACTGTTCAATGGCGATCTGCTCCACCGGGCCGCCGCCGTACCGGCCCAGGAACAGCGTTTCCATCTCGGCAAAGCCCTCGGTGGAATCGCTGACGTAAAACTGCACGCTGCCGCCGGCGGTGCGGTCGCTTTTCAGCTCCAGCGCGTCCAGGGCGTCGTCCAGCGCGTTGGCGGTGGACTTGCCGGGGTCGATCAGCGCCACCTCCGGGCCCATAAATTCGCCGATCAGTCGCTCCAGCAGCGGGTAGTGGGTGCAGCCCAAAATCAGCGTGTCGATGCCGGTGTCCCGCAGCTCGGCCAGATAGTCGGCAATGACCAGTTTGGTCACCGGGTTGCCGTCGTTCACGTAGCCGTTTTCCACCAGCGGCACAAACAGCGGGCAGGCTTTGGCAAACAGCTGCGCATCCGGCACCAGCTGGCGCAGAAGCGCCTGGTAGCTGCCCGAGCGGATGGTGGCCTGGGTGCCGATGATGCCGATGCGCCCGGTGCGGGTGGCGTCGGCGGCGCAGCGGGCGGCGGCCCCCACCACGCCGGTAAAGGGAACCGGCAGATGGGCGGCCTCGGCGGGCGGATAGGTGGAGCTGACGGTGCCGCAGGCCGCCACGATGAATTTGACGTTTTTGGACAGCAGGAACCCGATGTCCTGCCGGGCGTACTGGATGATGGTCTCCCGCCCGCGGGAACCGTAGGGCACCCGGCCGGTGTCGCCGAAATAGACGATGTCCTCGCCGGGCAGTACCCGGCGCAGCTGGCGCACGGCGGTCAGGCCGCCCAGGCCGCTGTCAAACACGCCGATGGGACGGGTATCCATATCAGTAACGACCCTTTCTCTTGCCCAGGGCAAGGCCGATCAGTTTGTCCGCCAGGGCGGAAAAGCTCAGCCCCCGGCAGGCTTCCATCAGCTTGGGGTACATGCTGATGGCGGTAAAGCCCGGCATGGTGTTCAGCTCGTTGCACAGTACCCGGCCGGTGCCGCGCTCCACAAAAAAGTCGCAGCGGGCCAGGCCGGTGCAGCCCAGCGCCAGATAGGCTTTTTTGGCGGCGTCACGCACCTCGTCCAGCTTTTCGTCGGACAGGTGCGCCGGGATGACCACCTGGGACACGCCGTTTTTGTATTTGTCGTCGTAGGTGTAAAACTCGGCGCCGGCCAGGATCTCGCCGGGACGGGTGACGGACACGCCGGTCTCCGGGTTGCCGATGGCGGCGCATTCCACCTCCTGCCCGTCGATGAACTCTTCAAATATCACCTTGGCGTCCTCGGCCAGGGCCACGTCCACGGCGGCGCGCAGCTCGGTGCGGGTGTGGGCCTTGCTGATGCCCACGCTGGACCCGGCGTTGGCGGGCTTGACAAAGATGGGGTAGGCAAGCCGGCTCTCCACCCGGTCTGCCAGCGCGTCAAAATCGGCGGCTTCCTCGGCGGCGGCCCAGGTCCAGCGGCAGTGGGGCACGCCGGAAGCGTCCATCAGGGTGTTGGCCACGGCCTTGTCCATGCAGACGGCGCTGCCCAGCACGCCGCAGCCCACATAGGGGATGCCGGCGATCTCGAACAGGCCCTGGATGGTGCCGTCCTCGCCGTTTTTGCCGTGCAGCATGGGCACGGCAACGTCAACGGGCAGCGTCTGCCAGCTGCCGTCGGGCTGCTGCTCCATCAGGCCGTGGACGCTGCGGTCGGGGCTGAGGATGCAGGGCCGGCAGGCGGGGTCGTTCTGCCAGCTGCCGTCGGCCATGGCGGCGGTGCCGCCGTCGTAGCGCAGCCAGCGGCCGTCTTTGGTGATGCCCACGCGGACGACCTGGTATTTTTCCCGGCAGGGGGGCTCGTTCAGCGCCCCTGCCCAGGCAGCTGCCGAGATGCAGCTGATCTCGTGCTCGCTGGACACGCCGCCGAAAAACAGCGCGACGCGCAGCGGATTTGCAGTTTCGTTGGACATGATGCAGGTTCTCCTTTCCCGCCCTGCGCCCGCCCGGCGGGGCGGATGCAGGCATGTACGCTTTATCATACCATACTTATGCGCCCGTTGCCATAGATTTTCCGCAAAAAGATCATTCTTTCAGCGCAAAACCGGGGGCGTGCCCCGGGCCGTGCAGGCGGGCGGGGCGCCGATGCGGCGGCGTTCTGGACGGGCGGCAGGGGGGAAAATCCGGCAGGCGGCAGCTCATATAAAAAGTGGTGGAAAAGTGGGAGGATAACAGGACAAAATGACGAAAAAGCACGCCCGAGCCGCAAAAAAACGAAAAAACCGGGCGCTTTCCATTGACAAAACCTTAACGAAATAGTAAAACTATAAGTAAGGATGCCGTAAAGCGTCCCACAGCACCCCGACAGACTGCACAGGCAACAATGCGCACGCACTGGCTGCGGTGCATGGGGTACATCTGGCGTCCGCCCCGGGGGCGGAGGGACCAGGTGCACCCTTAGATTTTACCCCGGCTTGTTATGATTTTAACAGCTGGGGCATCCGAAGCGCGGACGGCACGAAAAACAGAGCCGGGCAAAAGCTGCGCTGCATCGGCAAACGCTGCCAGGCATGCGGCGCAGATGCGGCTGGGCTTCCCCGGGGCGCCGCGCGGAACAGTGAGGTCCTTTTCACCATGCCCATCGCCATGTATCCCGGCAGTTTCGACCCCGTCACCAACGGGCATCTGGATATTATCAAGCGGTCGGCCCGCATGTTCGACAAACTGATCGTCGCGGTGCTGATCAACAGCGCCAAACACCCGCTGTTCACCGTGGAGGAGCGGGTGGCCCTGCTGCGGGAATGCTGCAGGGACCTGCCCAACGTGGAGGTCAAGAGCTTTGACGGCCTGACCGTCGATTTTGCCAGGGCCAACGGCGCCAGCGTCATGGTGCGGGGCCTGCGGGCCGTTACCGACTTTGAGGACGAGATCCAGCTGGCCCACACCAACCACGCCATCATGCCCGGCATCGAGACCGTCTTCCTGGCCACTTCCATCCGCTGGAGCTACCTGTCCAGCACGGTGGTCAAGGAGGCCGCCCACTACCATGTGGACGTGTCCCAGTTCGTGGCGCCCTGCGTGGCCGAAGCCCTGCGCAAAAAAGCCGAGCAGGGCAATGTGTAAAGCGCCGCCCGGGCGGCCGCAGAATTTGGTTCACGCCGTGCAAACGGCTTGACATAACACTGCTTTTCTGAGAGGCATTTCGCGAAACATCGAACCATCAAGGAGGCTATTTTCATGAAGAAGATCGTCATCGCCAGCGCCTGCCGTACCGCCATCGGTAAGTTCGGCGGCACGCTGTCCAACGTCCCCGCCGCCGAGCTGGGCTCCATCGTCATCAAGGAGGCCATCAACCGCGCCGGCATCACCCCGGAGCAGGTCGACCATGTCTACATGGGCTGCGTCATCCAGGCGGGCCTGGGCCAGAACGTCGCCCGCCAGGCCAGCATCAAGGCCGGCCTGCCCGTCACCACCCCGGCGGTCACCGTCAACGTGGTCTGCGGCTCCGGCCTGAACTGCGTCAACATGGCCGCCCAGATGATCGAGGCCGGCGACGCCGACATCGTGGTCGCCGGCGGCACCGAGAACATGGATATGGCCCCCTTTGCCATGATGAAGGGCCGCTACGGCTACCGCATGGGCTCCCCCATGGGCAAGAGCGAGCTGGTGGACACCATGGTCAACGACGCGCTGTGGGATGCTTTCAATGACTACCACATGGGCATCACCGCCGAGAACGTGGCCGACCAGTGGAACCTGAGCCGCGAGGATCTGGACAACTTTGCCTACAACAGCCAGCTGAAGGCGGATGCCGCCATCAAGAACGGCGCGTTCAAGGACGAGATCGTCCCCGTCGTCATCAAGAACAAGAAGGGCGACATCGTCTTTGACACCGACGAAGGCCCCCGTCTCAGCCCGCCGGAAGTCCTGGCCAAGCTGAAGCCCGCCTTCAAGAAGGACGGCAAGGTCACCGCCGGCAACGCCTCCGCCATCAACGACGGCGCCGCCGCGCTGGTCATCATGAGCGAGGACAAGGCCAAGGAGCTGGGCATCACCCCCATGGCCACCTGGGTCGCCGGCGCGCTGGGCGGCGTCGATCCCTCCATTATGGGCGTCGGCCCCGTGGCCGCCACCCGCAAGGTCATGGCCAAGACCGGCCTGACCGTCGCCGACATGGACCTGATCGAGGCCAACGAGGCGTTCGCTTCCCAGAGCCTGGCGGTCGCCCATGACCTGGAGTTCGACATGAGCAAGGTCAACGTCAACGGCGGCGCCATCGCCCTGGGCCACCCGGTCGGCGCTTCCGGCGCCCGCATCCTGGTCACCCTGCT
>DWVD01000122.1 GCA_019120395.1 Candidatus Gemmiger faecigallinarum | reverse complement strand
GGCGCGTCGCCGTGCAGGGCATGGGCATCCGGGAGCGGTATGTGGCCGTGGACTCCTCTGCCGCCGAGCTGGGCGGCTGGGAGGACTGGGGCTGGGTCGGGTTCAACGAGATCCACTCCTCCTTTTATGATATGCGCCTGGGCATGAAAGATTTTTCGGTCTACGACCTGCAGACGCAGATCCATTACCCCGAGGGCGACTTGACGATCCAGCACGAGGACTGGGCGTTCATGCGGGAGCTGGACGGCTTTATCCCCACCATCTACCGCATCCGCTTCGAGCTGGCCGACGGCGTGTACGAGGTAAAGGCGCACGTAGGCAACGCCACCACCTGGGGCGTGACCCACCAGGTGCCGGACAACCCGGTGGCCACCCTGACCTTCGACCAGGTGGAAGGGCGCTTTACCGCCAGGGACGGCGCCGTCCGCCGGCTGACCGGCGGACGCGGCGTGCTGCCCGTCCGCCAGTGGCACGCCTACCCCAACATCCTGCCCCGCGAGCTGTACAGCGACGAAGTCAAAACCGGAGAAAAGTTCGACACGCTGTAATCCGGCAAGATACGAAATTTATATTTTGCAAACAAAACCGCAATTTGGCACAAACAAAGCGGGGCTATCCTGTAACACGTCGGGCGGGAACACCGCCAAACCACTTCAAGATCCATTCGGGAGGAATCCAAAAATGAAAAAGGAAAATTTTGTCACGCTCGTTCTCAGCATTGCCGGCATCCTGCTGCTGGGCTTTGGCATGTGCATGGTCATGGTGTGGGACTCCATGACCCCCGGCGTCGTGGTGGGCGTCGTCGGCCTGGCCGTGCTGCTGGTCATGGCGCTTGTCCGCCGCCGTATGGTAGGCGCCCCGCCGATCCAGATCACGCCCAAAGCCGTCCTGACCGTGCTGCTTGGCGTCGCCGGCGCGCTGGTGCTGGGCGCCGGCATGTGCATGGTCATGGTCTTTCACATGCTGGTCCCCGGCGTCGTGGTCGGCCTGATCGGCATCGTGATGCTGCTGGCGCTGATCCCGCTGGTCAAGGGCCTGAAATGATCGAACGCCGCCGCAAAACGGCGCATTGCCGTCCAGAAAAGAAAAACGCCTATTTTCAGTCCGACAAGAAAGCGAGGTGTTCTGCCATGCGCAAACTGCTGACTGCCGTCGGCGTGACCGCCGCCGCTGCGGCCGTGGCCGCCCTGGTGGCCAAGCTGGTCCGCGACCGCCGCTCCGAGTGATCCGCCGTCCCCGCAAAAAGCCGCCGGCCCCGCGCAGTGCGCGCAAAGGCCGGCGGCTTTTCTTCTGTTTTCTGCCGGGGCGCATCCCCTGCCGGCGTTTTTTGCCGTGCGCGCTCCGCTTTTCTCAGCCCAGTTCCACGTCCAGCCGGACGGGGCGGCGGCCGGTCAGCTCCGCGCTGCGGCGGTCCGGCTGCGAGAATCCCGCGTACAGGGCAAAACGGCCGCCCCGCACCTGGCGCACGCCCTCGTCGTCCACAGTGGTCAGGGCGCGCAGGGGCAGGATCAGTTCCACCTCCCGCTCCTCGCCCGCGGCCAGGTGCACCCGGCGGAAGGCCCCCAGGCTGGCGTTGGGCGCGGCCCAGCGGGTGTCCTGCGGTTTCACGTAGATCTGCAGCACGTCGTCGGTCTCGGCGCCATCGTTGCGGACGGTCACCCGCAGGGGGATGCCCGCCGCATCCGGCGGGCAGGCGCTGGCCCCGGTCACATGGCAGTCGCCGTAGGTCAGGCCGTAGCCGAAGGGATAGAGCACCTCGCCCGTAAAATAGCGGTAGGTGCGGCCCACCATCGCGTAGTCGGTGAAGGGCGGCAGATCCTCGATCTCGTTATAGAAGGTGACCGGCAGCTTGCCGCTGGGCGAAGCCTGGCCAAACAGTACCTGCGCCACCGCGCGGCCGCCCTGCGGGCCGGGATACCACGCCTGCAGGACCGCGTCGGCTTTCTGCTGGGGCAGGCGCAGATCCACCGCGCTGCCGGTCATGTTGACCACGACAACCGGTTTGCCGCAGTCGAGCAGTTCGGCCAGCAGCCGTTCCTGGCAGGCGGGCAGATGCAGATCGAACTTGTCGCCGGCGGCGTAGGCGTTGCCGGCGTCGCCCTCCTCCCCTTCCAGCGTCTCGTCCAGGCCGACCACCAGCACCACCACGTCGGAGCAGTCCGCCACGGACTGGGCTTCGGCCAGACGATCCGGCAGGCTGCGGGCGTAGGCGGCCTCGTAGATGCGGCGGCTGCGCGCCTGCGGCGGCAGGTCGTCGGCCAGAACGGCGGCGAGTTCCTCCTCGGTGTAGCCGGCGTTGATCGAAAGCGGCTCGACGTGGGGGCGGAACAGATCGCAGCCCTCGGCGTACAGCACCTGCGCGCCGGCGGCCCGAGCGGCATCCTGGATGCCTTCCAGCACCGTGATATACCGGCTGGCGGTGCCGTGGTAATTGCCCACCAGCGCGCGGCGGTTGTTGGCGTTTGGCCCGATGACACCGATGGTCATGCCCTCCTGCAGCCGCAGCGGCAGCAGGCCGTTGTTTTTCAGCAGCACCAGGCTTTCCCGCGCGGCCCGCTCCGACAGGGCCAGGTGGGCGGGGGTCTCGACATCCCGGCGGCCCAGACCGTTGTATTCCGTCTTATCAAACAGCCCCAGCAGGAACCGGGTGGTAAACAGCCGCACGCAGGACTGCTCCACCCAGCGCCTGTCCAGAATTCCCTCCTGCACGGCGTTGAGGATCTTCTGGTAGGTGCAGCCGCAGTTGAGGTCGCAGCCGTTTTCCAGCGCCAGCTTGACCGATTCCTCCGGCCGGGCGGTGACCTTGTGGCTGCGGTGGAAATCGGCGACCGCCCAGCAGTCCGAGACAAAGTGCCCCTCAAAGCCCCAATCCCCGCGCAGGATCTTCTGCAGCGCCGGGCTGCCGCAGCAGACCTCGCCGTTGGTGCGGTTGTATGCGCCCATCACGGCCTCCACATGGGCTTCCTTCACGCAGGCTTCAAAGGCGGGCAGGTAGGTCTCCGCCCTGTCCTTTTTGCTGACCACGGCGTCAAAGCTGTGGCGCAGCGCCTCCGGGCCGGAGTGGACGGCAAAATGCTTGGCGCAGGCCGCCGCCAGCAGGTACTCGCCGTCGCCCTGCACGCCCCTGATAAAAGCCACGCCCATGCGGGCGGTCAGCTCCGGGTCCTCGCCGTAGGTCTCG
>DWVD01000121.1 GCA_019120395.1 Candidatus Gemmiger faecigallinarum | reverse complement strand
GTGGCCGGTTACGGCTCTCAGGGCGTGGCCAAGCTGCGCCTGTGGCAGGCCAAGGCCCCCAGCTTCGACGTGCGCAGCTTCAACGCCGGCAACTACAAGACCGCCATCAGCCAGAGCGCTTCGGCCGAGCTGATCTCCAAGGTCCTTTACCCCAACGACAACCACACCGAGGGCAAGATCCTGCGCCTGCGCCAGCAGTATTTCTTCTCGGCGGCTTCCATCGCCGACATCCTGGGCATCCACCTGAGCCAGTACGGCACGCTGGACAACCTGCCCGACAAGATCGCCATCCAGCTCAACGACACCCACCCGACCCTGGCCATCCCCGAGATGATGCGCATCCTGCTGGACGAGTGCAGCTACGAGTGGGACGCCGCTTTCGACATCTGCCGCCGCGTCTTTGCCTACACCAACCACACCGTCATGAGCGAGGCGCTGGAAAAGTGGAACGTGGACATCTTCCGCTCCACCCTGCCCCGCATCTGGCAGATCGTCTGCGAGATGGACCGCCGCTGCCGCGCCGACCTGGAGAAAGCCTTCCCCGGCGACAAGGGCAAGATCGACTATATGGCCATCCTGGGCGACAACCAGGTGCGCATGGCCAATATCTGCGCCTACACCTGCCACTCCATCAACGGCGTGTCCAAGCTGCACAGCGAGATCATCAAGGACAGCGTGTTCCACGATTATTTCCTGTACAAGCCTCAGGCTTTTACCAATGTGACCAACGGCATCGCCTACCGCCGCTGGCTGCTGGCCCCCAACCAGGGCCTGACCGACCTGCTGAGCGACACCATCGGCGACGGCTTCAAGCAGGACGCTTCCGAGCTGAAAAAGTTCGAGAAGTTTGCCAATGACAAGCAGGTGCTGGAGCGCCTGGGCAAGGTCAAGCGGGAGAACAAGGCCATTTTTGCCGACTATCTGGCAAAAGCCACCGGCCAGGTCATCGACCCCGATTCCATCTTTGACTGCCAGGTCAAGCGCATGCACGAGTACAAGCGCCAGCACCTGAACGCCTTGAACATCGCGGCCCAGTACCTGTACCTGAAGGCCAACCCCAACGCTGACTTCACGCCCAAGACCTACATCTTCGGCGCCAAGGCGGCCCCCGGCTACTATATGGCCAAGCAGATGATCCGCCTGATCTGCAAGCTGGGCCAGCTGATCGACAGCGACCCCGCCGTGCGCGACAAGCTGCGCATCGTCTACCTGGAGGATTACTGCGTCAGCCTGTCTGAGCGGCTGATGCCCGCCAGCGAGGTGTCGGAGCAGATCAGCCTGGCCGGCACCGAGGCTTCCGGCACCGGCAACATGAAGTTCATGCTCAACGGCGCCATCACGCTGGGCACGCTGGACGGCGCCAACGTCGAGATCGCCGACGCCGCCGGCCGCGAGAACGAGATCATCTTCGGCATGCTGACCCCGGAGGTCAACGCGCTGAAGGGCATGGGCTACCACCCCAGCAGCTTCCTCTATGACGACGACGTGGCGCTGGCCGTGCTGGATATGCTGGAGAAGGGCTGGAACGGCGAAAACTTCAGCGAGATCACCAACAACCTGCGCAACTCCGACCCGTACATGGTCATGGCGGATTTCAAGGATTATCGCCGCGCCCAGGCCGACGTGCAGCGCCTGTACGCCGACCGCGAAACCTGGAACCGCATGAGCCTGATGAACATTGCCAATTCCGGCATTTTCTCGGCCGACCGCGCGGTGATGGACTACGCCCGCAACATCTGGGGCATCACGCCGGTAAAGTAAGCGGGAACAGCCGTTTCGGCATAGAATGGAATGAGAAAGCGCTGTACCCGTCAGCCGCAAGCTGACCGGGCGCAGCATGGCCAAGGCCGCTGCCGGCACGGCAGGGGAAACCCCGCACCGTGCCGGGGCGGCCTTTGCGTCAGGGATAGGCAAGGAGGGCGCCTATGGCACACGTATACTACAACAGCGCCGACCCGGCGTACAAGCAGCCCTTCGGCGCGGTCCCGGCGGGGACCGAGGTGGTGTTCCGGCTGACCACGCCGGAGGAGCTGGGCTATGTGGACCCACACCTGGTGCTGACCAAGGACCGGGAGGACCCGGTCCACTACCGCATGGAGTTTGAAGGGCAGACGCCCCATGTCAACCATTTTTCGGTCAAGGTGCGGCCCACCACCACCGGGCTGTACTTTTACTACTTTGATCTGTACACCGACTTCCGCAAGATTGTTCGCGGCAGGCACGGCGAGGGCGAACTTTCCTGGGTGGCGGGCCGCCAGTGGCAGCTGACCGTCTACGAGCCGGACTACAAAACGCCGGACTGGATCGCCGACGGCACCATGTACCAGATCTTCCCCGACCGTTTCTGCGAAGGAGTGCCGGGCAAGCCCATGGGCTTTGCCGACCGCATCTACCGGGAAAAGAAGGACGGCGAGCCTTACTTCTGGCCCAACGAGCAGGAGGACGGCTACCTGAACCGGGACTACTTTGGCGGCGATTTCGAGGGCATCCGCCAGAAGCTGCCCTACCTGGCCAACCTGGGCGTCACCTGCGTCTACCTCAACCCCATCTTCGAGGCCCACTCCAACCACCGGTACAACACCGCCAACTATCTGGCGCCCGACCCGCTGCTGGGCACGGTGGAGGAGTTCACCCGCCTGTGCGCCGAGGCGAAGGAGCGGGGCATCCGCATCATCCTGGACGGCGTGTTCAGCCACACCGGCTCCGATTCGCTCTACTTCAACCGCGAGGGCCGCTACGGTCCCGGCGGCGCCTACCGCGACCGGAACTCCCCCTACCGCAGCTGGTACGACTTCGACTCCGGCTACAACTGCGGCTACCGCAGCTGGTGGGGCTTCGAGTCGCTGCCGGAAGTGCAGGAGGACGACCCGTCCTACGTGAACTTTATCTGCGGGCAGGGCGGCGTTATCGACACCTGGCTGAACCGCGGGGCTTCCGGCTTCCGTCTGGACGTGGCCGACGAGCTGCCCGACGAGTTTATCGAGAAGATCCGCGCCGCGGTGAAATCCCACGGCGGCGACAAGCTGCTGATCGGCGAGGTGTGGGAGGACGCCACCACCAAGGAGGCGTTCGGCCGCCGCCGCACCTATCTGCGGGGCCACGGGCTGGATACCACCATGAACTATCCCTTCCGCAACCTGACCATTGATTTTGTGCGGGGCGCCGACGCCGCCGATGTGGCCGAGGGGCTGATGGACATTGTGGAAAACTACCCCAAGCCGGCGGTGGACTGCCTGATGAATTTCCTGTCCACCCACGACACCGAGCGCGCCATGACCGCCATCTCCGGCGAGCCGGCCAACGGCCGGGACCGCTACTGGCAAAGCGGCCGGCGTATCCCCGACGACCAGTACGACGAGGCCATCCGCCGCCTGCTGCTGGCCTACGCCATGATCTTTACGCTGCCCGGCGTGCCCTGCATCTACTACGGCGACGAGATCGCCATGCAGGGCTACCGGGACCCCTTCAACCGCGCCTACTACGACTGGACCAGCACTGAGCAGCGGCTGCGCGGACCGCTGCGCAACCTGGCCGCCCTGCGCAAAAGCTGCGACGCTTTCCACGGCGGCAGGTTCGAGATCGTCCGGGCGGAGGGCGACCTGTTGCAGTACCGCCGAATCGGCCGCACCCGGACCGCCGAGATCGTGCTCAACCGCGGTCCCCACCTGCTGGCGGTGGAGGCGTTTGGCAAGACGGCCGAGGTCAACCCCGGCGGCTTCACCGTGCTGGTGGAGGAAAACGAGCCCACCCATGTGGGATATTTTGCCATTTACTGAGCCGGAAAGGGGGCGGACGCCCCAAAAACGCCGGTTTTCCGCAAAATTTACAACTATTTTACCTGCCGCCGCGGCATATCCCATGCCGCGGCGGCATTTTTTCTACCAGCGCTGGCCATGCGGGGACTGCGAAACACAATATATAGTATAAAATCGACGAAAAAGCAGAAGATATTGACTTTTACACACGACTATGTTAAAATACTGACAATCTGGAACGGGGGAAGCCCCCAGGCAGTTCCGGCGGCAGGCGCCTGCAGCGCGGCGGCCGGGCGGGGGATTCCACAGGGTAAAGTCCGATAGAATGCGCAGCAGCGTACGATGCGAGGCAGTCCCGGCTCCGTCTCCAGTATCCCCGGGCCTGCCCTGCCGCAGGCCGCCATCCCGCAAGGGACCCAACGAGGAGGTGCAACATGGGAATGGATACCTGGATCTGGCTGATCCTGGCTGTTGTGTTCGTGGTGGCGGAGGCCGCCACCACCGCGCTGATCTCGGTCTGGTTTGCCGTCGGTTCGGCGGCGGCGCTGGTCGCCAGCATCTTTACCGACTCTCCCGCCGTTCAGGTCGTGGTGTTCGCGCTGGTCTCGGCCGTTACGCTGGGCATTATGGTGCCCACGCTGGTCAAGCGCCGCGGCAACCGGAAACCGCCGGTGACGAACGGCTCCCAGCTGGCCGTGGGCAAGCGCGGCGTGGTGCTGAAAGCCATCCTGCCCGGCGAGATCGGCCGCGTGCGCGTGGACGGGCTGGACTGGCAGGCAAAAGCCGCCGACGCCCTGCCCGAAGGCGCCCGCTGCCAGGTGGTCGCCGCCGACGGCGCCGTGCTGACCGTGACCGCCGCCGAAACCGCCAACGTATGACCCCGCTGTCTGTAAAAAAATGCTGAAAGCAAAGAAAAAGAATCCCCCAAATCAAAGGAGGAACCCTGTATGTGGATTGTAATTGCCGTTCTTGTCATTCTGATCCTGGTCGTGCTGATCCGCTGCATCGTCATTGTGCCTCAGTCCAATGCCTTTGTCATTGAGCGCCTGGGCGTCTACAAGACCACCTGGGAGGCCGGCCTGCACCTGAAAATGCCGTTTATCGAACGGATCGCCCGCCGCGTCTCCCTTAAGGAGGAAGTGGCCGATTTCACGCCGCAGCCGGTCATCACCCGCGACAACGTGACCATGATGATCGACACCGTCGTGTTTTTCCAGGTGTTTGACGCCAAGGCCTACGCCTACGGCGTCAACCGGCCGCTGCAGGCCATCGAGAACCTGTCCGCCACCACGCTGCGCGATATTATCGGCAGCATGTCGCTGGACGAGACGCTGACCAGCCGCGACGCCATCAACACCAAGATCACCGCAACGCTGGACGAAGCCACCGACCGCTGGGGCATCAAGGTCAACCGCATCGAGCTGAAAAACATCGAGCCGCCGGCCGAGATCCGCCAGGCCATGGAGAAACAGATGAAGGCCGACCGCGAGAAGCGCGCCAACATCCTGCTGGCCGAGGGCGAAAAGCAGGCCGCCATCACCCGCGCCGAGGGCGAAAAGGAATCCGCCATCCTGCGGGCCGAGGCCGTCAAGCAGCAGCGCATCCGCGAGGCCGAGGGCGAAGCCCAGGCCCTGCTGCTGGTGCAGAAAGCCCAGGCCGACTCCATCCGACTGATCAACGAGGCCGCGCCCAGCCAGAATATGCTTGCCCTGCGCAGCATGGAGGCGATGGAAAAGGTCGCCGACGGCAAGGCCACCAAGATCATCGTGCCGTCCGAGATGCAGAACCTGGCCGCCACCGTGGCCGCTATCCAGGGCATTGCGGGCGGAAGCCCGGCCCCTGCCGGCAAGTGAACGCCGCCTGAACCGGCCGTTCCCCCATAACGACTGCGCGCCCCTGCCGGCCGACCGGCGGGGGCGCCGCTTTTTACAGGCCGAAAACCGTCCGCCGGCGGCCCGGTCTTCAAACAAATTTTACAAAAACGGCGTGGCAGACGTTAAAGAAATGTCAATAGGCTCTTGCGAAATCGGGCTGTGGTGCGTATAATAAAATCAGACCCGTAGGGCCGGGGGCCCTAAAATAAGCAAGGTATAACCGAGAGGAGATTTTTGCTATGGGATTAGGTAAAAAGACCATCGACGATGAAAATTACGCGGGCAAGCGGGTGCTGGTCCGCTGCGACTTCAACGTTCCCATGAAAGATGGCGTCATCACCAACGACAACCGCATCAACGCGGCTCTGCCCACCATCCAGAAGCTGATTGCGGACGGCGCCAAGGTGATCCTGTGCAGCCACCTCGGCAAGCCCAAGAACGGCCCGGAAGCCAAGTTCAGCCTGGCTCCCGTTGCGGTCCGCCTGTCTGAGAAGCTGGGCCAGACCGTCACCTTTGCCGACGACGACGAGGTCGTCGGGCCCAAGGCCAAGGCTGCCGTCGCCACCATGGCCAACGGCGACGTGGTCCTGCTGCAGAACACCCGCTTCCGCAAGGAGGAGACCAAGAACGTCGATACCTTCAGCGAGGAACTGGCCACGCTGGCCGACGCCTACGTGGACGACGCGTTCGGCAGCTGCCACCGCGCCCACTGCTCCACCGCCGGCGTCACCAAGTATGTTTCCGACACCGCCGTGGGCTACCTGATGGAGAAGGAGATCAAGTACCTGGGCAACGCGGTCAACGACCCCGTCCGCCCCTTCACCGCCATCCTGGGCGGCGCCAAGGTCGCCGACAAGCTGAACGTCATCTCCAACCTGCTGGAGAAGGTGGACACCCTGATCATCGGCGGCGGCATGGCTTACACCTTCCTCAAGGCCAAGGGCTACGAGATCGGCAAGAGCCTGTGCGACGACAGCAAGATCGACTACTGCAAGGAAATGATGGCCAAGGCCGAGGCCAAGGGCGTCAAGCTGCTGCTGCCCGTGGACACCGCCTGCATCAAGGACTTCCCCGATCCCATCGACGCCCCGGTCGAGACGGTCATCGTCCCGGTGGACAAGATCCCCGCCGACATGGAAGGCTGCGACATCGGCCCTGAGACCATGAAGCTGTTTGCCGACGCCGTCAAGGCTTCCAAGACCGTTGTCTGGAACGGCCCCATGGGCGTGTTTGAGAACCCCACCCTGGCGCAGGGCACCCTGGCGGTGGCCAAGGCCATGGCCGAGAGCGACGCCACCACCGTCATCGGCGGCGGCGACAGTGCGGCTGCCGTGCAGCAGATGGGCCTGGGCGACAAGATGACCCACATCTCCACCGGCGGCGGCGCCTCGCTGGAGTACCTGGAAGGCAAGGAGCTGCCCGGCATCGCCTGCATCCAGAACGCGTAACCCCGGCGCATCGCGCTGTGTGTCCGCCGCGGCGGACAAGAAAAGACGCGTCGGCGCGGCAGGCCGCACGCCTGCCCCGCAAAACCGCAATGCTGTGCGGCGCGGCGGCCTGACGCAAAAACGTCATGGCGGCCGCGCCGTTTTTTGCGGGCTGCCGCCCGGAAAAAGGATACGATATTATTTTGGAGGTTTTACCATGGATAAACAGAAGCGCAAAGCCGTGATCGCCGGCAACTGGAAAATGAACAACACCCCCACCGAGGCCGGCCTGCTGCTGGAGGCCCTGATCCCCGGCGTGCATGACGCCGACTGCGAGGTCGTCGTCTGCGTGCCCTTCACCGACCTGTGCAACGTCGTCGCCAAGTGCGCCGGCACCAACGTCCATGTGGGCGCCCAGAACGTCCACTTCGAGAAGTCCGGCGCCTACACCGGCGAGGTCTCGGCCGACATGCTGGTGGACCTGGGCGTGGAGTATGTGGTCATCGGCCACAGCGAGCGCCGCCAGTACTTTGCCGAGACCGACGAGACCGTCAATAAGCGCACCCGCGCCGCCCTGGCCGCCGGCCTGAAGCCCATCGTCTGCGTGGGCGAGAGCCTGACCCAGCGCGAGCAGGGCGTTACCGAGGAGCTGGTGCGCATGCAGGTCAAGATCGCCCTCAAGGACATCACCGCCGAGGAAGTCAAGAACGTCATCATCGCCTACGAGCCCATCTGGGCCATCGGCACCGGCCGCACCGCCACCGCCGACCAGGCGCAGGAGGTCTGCGCCGCCATCCGCAAGGTGGTGGGCGAGCTGTACGGCGCCGACATCGCCGAGGGCATGACCATCCAGTACGGCGGCAGCATGAACCCCGCCAACGCGGCCGAGCTGCTGTCCAAGCCCGACGTGGATGGCGGCCTGATCGGCGGCGCTTCGCTGCACGCCGGCAAGTTCTGCGAGATCGTCGAGGCCGCCACCAAGGGCTGAGCGCGCCGCAGAAACCGCCGTTTTTTCCAGAGCAAAGCCGACATCCGCGCCGCCGGGGCCTTCCCCGGCGGCATTTGACGCCGGCAACCGCCTGCAACGGGGTGGGAAAGCGCCCGGCAGGCCCAACAAAGGAGTACGACAATTTATGGCTAAAAAACCTGTTCTTCTCTGCATCATGGACGGATTCGGCTGGACGCCCGACCAGACCTACGGCAACGCCGTGGTCGCCGCCAGCAAGCCCCGTCTGGACGAGATCTTTGCCAAGTATCCCATGACCACCATCAACGCTTCCGGCATGGCCGTGGGCCTGCCGGACGGCCAGATGGGCAACTCGGAGGTCGGCCACACCAACATGGGCGCCGGCCGCATCGTCTACCAGCAGCTGACGCTGATCACCAAGAGCATCCAGGACGGCGAGATGAAGAAAAACCCCGTGCTGGTCAAAAACATGAAAGCCGCCATCGACGCCGGCAAGGCCATCCACCTGATGGGCCTGGTGGGCACCGGCGGCGTCCACAGCCATGCCGACCACTGGTTCGGCGTGCTGGACATGGCCAAGCACATGGGCGCTGACAAGGTCTACCTGCACTGCATCATGGACGGCCGCGACACCGACCCCCACTCCGGCGAGGGCTTCCTGGCCGACCTGCAGGCCAAGCTGGACGAGCTGGGCATCGGCCAGATCGCCACCGTCACCGGCCGCTACTACGCCATGGACCGTGACAAGAACTGGGACCGCGAGGAGAAAGCCTACGCCGCCTTCGTCTACGGCGAGGGCAGCCATGCCGCCAACGCCAAGGAGGCCATCGAGAAGAGCTACGCCGACGGCGTGACCGACGAGTTCGTGGTGCCCGTCATCACCTGCGAGGGCGGCCGCGTCCAGGAGGGCGACACCGTCATCTTCATGAACTTCCGCCCCGACCGCGCCCGCCAGATGACCCGCATTTTTGTGGACGACGACTTTGACGGCTTTGAGCGCCGCTACGGCCGCTTCCCGGTCAACTACGTCTGCATGGCCGAGTACGACGCCACCATGCCCAACGTGGAGGTGGCCTACCCGCCCGTGGAGCTGAAGAACGTCCTGGGCGAGTACCTGTCCGCCCACGGCAAGACCCAGCTGCGCATCGCCGAGACCGAGAAGTACGCCCACGTGACCTTCTTCTTCAACGGCGGCGTCGAGGCGCCCTACGAGGGCGAGGACCGCAAGGTCATCCCCAGCCCCAAGGTGGCCACCTACGACCTGAAGCCGGAGATGAGCGCCCCCGAAGTCGCCGAGGAGTGCGCTGCCCGCATCGAGAGCGGCAAGTACGACGTGGTCATCCTGAACTTTGCCAACTGCGACATGGTCGGCCACACCGGCGTGTTTGACGCCGCCGTCAAGGCGGTGGAGGCGGTGGACGCCGCCGTGGGCAAGGTGGTGGACGCCACCCTGAAGATGGGCGGCGTGGTTTTCCTGACCGCCGACCACGGCAACGCCGAGAAGATGAAGAACCCCGACGGCACCCCCTTTACCGCCCACACCACCAACGTGGTGCCCTTTGCGGTGATCGGCGCCGGCGACGTCAAGCTGCGCGAGGGCGGCTGCCTGGCCGACATCGCCCCCACCATGCTGCCCTATATCGGCCTGCCGGTGCCCGCCGAGATGACCGGCAAGAGCATCATCGTCGAGTGATGCAGGGCGCCGACCGTATGGTCTGACAGCGCGCCGCCCCGTTTCCCCGCCGCCGCGGCAGGGAGACGGGGCGGCGCTTTTTTGTCCGCCTGTTCCAAACCGGCGGCGGCAACCTTGCAACCCGGTGCAAAATCGGGTATCATAGAACCAGAAAACCGGAAGCCAAACCGGCAGCGGCGCCGCAGAGCGGGCCGGCCCTGCCGTGCCGCCGCTGCCTGCAAAAAGGAGATCATCACCATGCGTTACTGCAAAAAATGCACCATGCCCGACACCCGCCCCGGCATCACCTTTGACGCCGAGGGCGTCTGCAGCGCCTGCCGCCACTACGAACACCGCAAACAGGTGGACTGGGACGCCCGCTTTAAGGAGTTCGAGGCCCTGTGCGACAAATACCGCGGCTGCAACGGCCCCGGCGGCTACGACTGCGCCGTGGCCGTCTCCGGCGGCAAGGACAGCCATTTCCAGGTCTGGATGCTGAAAGAAGTCATGCACATGAACCCCATCCTGTTCAGCGTCGAGGACAACTTCCCCATGACCGACGCGGGCGTCCACAACCTGAAAAACATCAGCGAGGAGTTCGGCTGCACCATCATCAGCTGCAAGCCCAACATCAAGGTGCAGAAGATCCTGATGCGCAAATTCTTTGAAAAGTACGGCAAGCCCACCTGGTACGTGGACCGGCTGATCTACACCTTCCCGCTGCACATGGCCGCCAAGTTCAACACCCCGCTGCTCTGCTACGGCGAGAATGTCAGCTTCGAGTACGGCGGCAACGCCGACAAGGAGACCTACTCCGCCATGGACCAGATCGAGAACGGCGTGGCCGTCGGCTTCCCCATGGAGGAGCTGATCGGCGACGGCGTCACCGAGAACGACCTGAGCCTGACGCTGGCCCCCGACGCCGAGGAGCTGAAAAAGCTCGACCCCTTCTATATGAGCTACTTTGTGCCCTGGAACAGCTATAAAAACTACCAGATCGCCAAGGCCCACGGCTTCCACGACCTGACGCACGAGTGGGACCGCACCCACCACGCTGAGAATTTTGACCAGATCGACTCCCGCGCCTATCTGGTGCATTCCTGGCTCAAGTACCCCAAGTTCGGCCACGCCGCCGCCACCGATTATACCGCCCGCTATATCCGCTACGGCCTGATGACCCGCGAGGAGGCCATCCCCATCATCAAGGCGCGGGACGGCAAGCTGGACCCGCTGTGCGTGCGGGATTTCTGCGAGTTCTGCGGCTATACCGAGAGCGAGTTCTGGGCCATCATCGACAAGTTCTACAACACCGACCTGTTCGAGAAGAACGAGTACGGCGAGTGGGTGCTGAAAGACCCCATCTGGGCGCAGAAATGACCGCCGGGCGCCCCGCCGCAGGGGACCCGATCCCACAGCCCTTTCCAAGGGGGGCTTTCAACGCCAGTCTGCCGCCAGGTTGGCGGGACGATGCAGGCATCGTCCCCTGCACAGGGGTTCTGCCTGACGGCGCGTGCTGCGCGGCCCGGAGCGCCTGACGGCAGACGAATGGCAGAAAACAGGCGGGCGTTCCCGGAGAAATTGTAGGGCGGGCATTTATGCCCGCCGGAGAGGCTTGCGGTGGCGGAGAGCTTGCGGCGGGCAGCAGCGCCCGCCCTGCCATCTGCGGGCAGCTGCGGGCGGCGCAAAAGCGGCAGCCCGCCGGCCCCGTGTTTTCCGCTTTCCCAGTCATCTCACCAGTCATTTCAAAAAACGGACTTTTGCCATGATCCTCCAAACCGGGATGCGCACCGACATCCCCGCCTTTTATACGCCCTGGTTTTTGAACCGCCTGCGCGCCGGCTTTGTGCTGGTGCGCAGCCCGTATGCGCCGCAGCGGGTCACCCGGTACTCGCTTTCGCCGGATGTGGTGGACCTGATCGGCTTCTGCACCAAAAACCCCGGCCCCATGCTGCCCCACCTGGACGCGCTGCGCCCCTACGCGGGGCAGTACTGGTTCGTCACGCTGACGCCCTACGGCCGGGACATTGAGCCGAACGTCCCGCCCAAGGACCGGGTACTGGCGGATATCCGCGCCCTGTCCGCCGCCGTCGGGCCGGAAGCTGTGGCCTGGCGGTACGACCCCATCCTGCTGGACGGAACTTACACGGTGGAGCGCCACTTGGCCGAGTTCGCCCGCATGGCCGCCGCGCTGGAGGGGACGGTGGAAACCTGCGTCATCAGTTTCCTCGACCTGTACAAAAAGGTACAGCGCAATTTCCCCGAAGCCCGCGCCGTGCCAAAGCCCCAGCGCCTGCTGCTGGGGCGGGAACTGGCGGGCGTCGCCAAAAAGCACGGCATCACGCTGAAAGCCTGCGGCGAGGGCGACGAGCTGGCCGCTTACGGCGTGGACTGCGCCGGCTGCATGACGCTGGCCGCCTACGAGCACGCGCTGCACGCAAGGCTGACCCCGCCGCCCGGCGCCGTCCACCCAAGCCGGAAGGAGTGCGCCTGCTACCTGGGCGGGGACATCGGCGCCTATGACAGCTGCGGCCACCTGTGCCGCTACTGCTACGCCAACGCCGACGCCGCGGCGGTGCGCCGCAACATGCGCCGCCACGACCCGGCGTCGCCCTTTTTGATTGGCGGGCCGCAGCCCGGCGATCAGGTGCGCGACGCCAAACAGCAGAGCTGGCTGGACGGCCAGCTGAGCTTTTGAGCAGGTTTATGAGCTTTTCAACGGTTGTTTCCAGAAAGAAGGATGTACCATGCAGCCCGTCCAAACCAACCCCATCCTGATTCGCGGCGGCCGCGTCCATGACGCGGTGACGCCGGAAGCAAAACTTGTTGATATTCTGCTGGAAAACGGCAGGATCGCCGCCATTGGCGCCGGCCTTGCCGCCCCGGACGGCTGCGAGATCGCGGACGCCGCCGGCCTGGACGTCTGGCCCGGCTTTGTGGACGCCCACACCCACATCGGCCTGGACGGCTCCGGCATCGGCTACGAGGGCCGGGACTACAACGAGATGAACGACATCTGTTCGCCTCAGCTGCGGGGCATCGACGGCATCAATCCCCGCGACCCCAGCTTTGCGGCGGCGCGCAGCGCCGGCGTCACCTGCGTCTGTACCGGGCCGGGCAGCGCCAACGTGCTGGGCGGCACTTTCCTGGCCATTAAGACGGTGGGCGACCGTGTGGACGACATGGTGGTCAAAGATCCGGCGGCGATGAAATGCGCCTTTGGCGAGAACCCCAAGCGGGTATACCGAGACAAATGCGACTCCACCCGCATGTCCACCGCCGCCATCCTGCGCGGCGCGCTGGCCGCGGCCCGGGACTATGTCGCCCGCAAGCAGGCGGCAAACGGCGACCCCGCCAAGCTGCCCGCCTATAACCAGAAGTGGGAAGCGCTGCTGCCGGTGCTGGACGGCTCCATCCCGCTGAAAGCCCACGCCCACCAGGCCAACGACATCTTCACCGCGCTGCGCATTGCCCGCGAGTTCGGCGTGCGCATCACGCTGGAGCACGTCACCGAGGGCCACCTGATCGCCGGCGACCTGGCCCGGGAGAAGGACGTGCCCATGGCCGTCGGCCCCACGCTGACCCACGCCAGCAAGTTCGAGCTGCAGAACAAGAGCTGGGCCACCCCCGGCGTGCTGGCCAAGGCCGGCTGCCAGGTGTCCATCATCACCGACAACTCGGTTATCCCGCAGCAGTATCTGCCGCTTTGCGCCGGCATGGCCGTCAAGGCGGGCATGGACCCGTTTGCGGCTTTGCAGGCCATCACCATCAACCCGGCCCGGCACATCGGCGTGGCCGACCGGGTTGGCTCCATCCAGGTGGGCAAGGACGCCGACCTGGTGCTGACCGACGGCAGTCCCTTTGAGGTCATGACCGAGGTCAGGGCCGTGTACATCGACGGCGTGCGCGCGGCCGGTCCGCAGTGACCCTGCGCCGGGTCAGTCCAGGCTGTTGTAGGCGGGTAGGGGATAGTCCATCTCGTAATCTCTGCACAGCTGGATAAAATTGGCGCACAGCGGGGTCAGGTACTTGTCCTTGTGGCGGGCGATGCAGAAACAGCGGCGCAGATCCAGCCCCTGCACCTGCACTGTGACGATGCGCCCCCGCCGCAGCGGCCCGCAGACCATGCGGTAGGGCAAAACCGAGATGCCCAGCCCGCAGATCACCGCGTTGACCAGGGCGGTGTTGCTGGTGGCCTCCCACACCGGCGTGACGGACAATCCCGCGCCGGCCGCGATGCGCTCGAATTCCTCGCGGGTGCCGCTGCCGCGTTCCCGCAGCAGAAAATCCTGCTTTTGGAATTCCTCCGGCGTCAGCACCTGATTCTGCCGGAATGTGCCGTTGTTGGGGCAGACCACGACCAGGCGGTCCTGCATGTAATCCTCCCACAAAATGGCGGGGTTCTGCGGGCGGCCCTCCATCAGGGCCAGGTCCAGGCTGCTGGTCAGCAGGCGCTCCTCCAGCGTACGGGAATCCTCCACCTCCGCGCGCACCTGCACGCCGGGATACAAATACCGGAAAGTCCGGACATAGTGGGGCAGGAACTGCGAACCGATGGTGATGCTTGCGCCGACGCGCAGCAGGCCGAACCGGTCGCCGTTGCGCAGCTCCCGCTCCATCGTGTCGAACAGGTCCACGATCCGCAGGCCGTATTGCTGGAACCGCCGCCCGGTCTCGGTCAGCACCAGGCGGCGGCCGATGCGGTCGAACAGCACGACGCCGTAATAGCTTTCCAGCTCCCGGATGGCCAGGCTGACGGCGGGCTGGGTGATGTGCAGCGCCTCGGCTGCGCGGGTGGTGTTGCAGCCGCAGCGGCATACTTCCTGAAAAATACGCATGTGGCGGATGGTCATGCGGCGCTCCTTTCTTCCGGGGGACCAAAAAGCCCCCGGCGCGGCGGGGTAAGCCAGATGAATCATAACAAAATACTTATTAAAACAATTAAATAATATAATTTTACTTATAAAAAAGCAAGCGCTATAATTGCCCTGTAAGGAGGCATCCAATTATGGCGCAGACACGCAACAAATATCTGACCCTGTTTTTGTCCACCCTGCAGCTCAGCGCGTTCACCTTTGGCGGGGGATTTGTCATCATCCCGCTGATGCGCAAAAAGTTTGTGGAAAAGCTGCACTGGATCGACGAGCAGGAGATGATGGACTTTGCAGCGATCGCCCAGTCCTCGCCGGGGGCGATCGCGGTCAACGCATCCATTCTGGTGGGGTACCGGATCGCCGGGGTGCCCGGCGCGCTGGTAACGGTGGCGGGCACGGTGCTGCCGCCGCTGGTGATTCTATCGGTCATTTCTTTCTTTTATGCGGCCTTCCGCAGCAATCCCATCGTCAGCATGGCCATGGCGGGCATGTCGGCCGGCGTTGCGGCGGTGATCTGCGACGTGGTCTATACGATGGGCCTGTCGGTCATCCGCCAGAAACGGGTGCTGCCGGTGGCGGTCATGGCGGCAGCCTTTGCGGCGGCCTGCTTTTTCGACGTCAACGTGGTCGTGATCATCCTGGTCTGCGGCGCGGTCGGCGCCTGGGACACCTGGCGCAGGGCCGGGCAGGGAAAGGAGCAAAAGAAATGATCTATCTGGAGCTGTTTTGGAGCTTTTTCCAGGTCGGACTGTTCAGCATCGGCGGCGGCTACGCCACCATGCCGCTGATCCAGCATCAGGTGGTCGAGCTGCATCCCTGGCTGACCATGACGCAGTTCGCCGACATCATCACCATATCGCAGATGACGCCAGGCCCCATCGCCATCAATTCCGCCACCTTTGTGGGCATCCGGGTGGCGGGCATCCCCGGCGCGCTGGTGGCGACCATCGGCTGCATCCTGCCCTCCTGCGTGATCGTCACCGCGCTGGCCTATGTCTATTACCGTTTCAAGGGGCTGACCATGGTGCAGGGGATCCTGTCCGGGCTGCGCCCGGCGGTGGTGGCGATGATCGCCTCGTCGGGGGTATCGCTGCTGATTTTGGCGTTTTACGGCCAGAACCAGCTTCCGGCGGATCTTCTCAGCGTGGACTGGATCGCGGTGCTGCTGTTTGCGGCGGCGTTTTTTGTCCTGCGCAAGTGGAAAACCGACCCAATCTGGGTCATGATTGGGGCCGGCGTGGGCGGCGTGCTGCTGTACAGCCTGGCGTGACGCGCCCCCGGCGGCGGAAAAGGAGGCGGCACAATGGAATATCGGATGAAGGCCGGCGTTTTGTACCGGGAACAGGCGGCGGAGCCGCTGGCGCAGATCCGTTCCAGCCTTTCCAGCCGGGATAAGCAGATCTTTGCCCCGGACGGGACGCTTCTTCTGCGCACCGAGGTGCGGCCGTCCGGGGAAGGGCGGCCCCTGCCGGACAGACGGGAATACCGCATGCTGCTGCCGGACGGGCGGCTGTATGCCGCCGCGTCGCCGCAATACGCCGGGGGCGCGGACCCCGGGGCCGCGGAGCGGCCGGTCTGCGGCATGCCCCGCGCCGACCACGCCGTGCTGACGCGGGAAGGGCGCCGGTATACGCTGTGGATGCAGAATGAGCAGAACTACCTTTTGCAGGACGCGCAGCGGCAGACGGCGGCACAGGTTTTGCACCGCGGCCTTGCGGGCGGCTGGAAGATCGCCGCGCAGGAGGATCTCCCGGCCGAGTTCCTGTGCGGCCTGTTTGTGTTCTGCCGGTATCTGGAACGGGAAAGCGAGTGGGCCGACGGGTAACGCCGGCGGCCGGGAGCGAAGGCGCGCGGCGTTTTTGCCGGACCGGCCGCGGCGGCCGAAAACGCCGCGTCCCATGCTTTGCCGCGCAAATTCGGGTTTGCGGCTGCGCAGCAAGGCGGTTTTCCCCAATAGGGCATGGACGTCCGCCCCGACGGCGGGCGAAAGGGCGTCGTTTTCAGAAGGAGTCTGTATGAGATGAGTTTCCAGTCACTGGGATTTTTGCTGTTCTTTCCCTGCTGCTGCCTGGTATATTACGCGCTGCCGCAGCGGATGCGCCCGGGCTGGCTTTTGGCGGCAAGTTACTTTTTCTATTTGTGCTGCGGCGTGCAGTTTGCGGCGCTGCTGGCGGTGGTGACGCTGGCCAGCTATGCGCTGGGCCGCGCGCTGGAGCAGGCCCGGAGCCGCCGCGGCCGCCGGCTTTTGCTGGCGGCGGGCGTTATGGGGGCGGCGGGCGTCCTGGCGGTGTTCAAGTATACAGGCTTTGCCCTGCAGGCTGCGGCGGATCTGCTGCACCTGCTGGGCTTTGCCTTTGCGCCCCCGGAATTCTCGCTGGTGCTGCCGGTGGGGCTGAGCTTTTATACCTTCCAGGTCATCGGCTACCTGACGGACGTCTACCGGGGCGACATCCCCGCCGAGCGCAGTCTGGTGCGGTACGGGCTGTTCGTCAGCTTTTTTGCCCACATCCTGTCCGGGCCGATCGCGCGGGGCGGCCAGCTGCTGCCCCAGCTGGAAAAGCCCGCGCCGTTTGACGCCGCCGGCGTCCGGGACGGGCTGCTGCTGATGCTTTGGGGCTACTTTGAAAAGATGGTCGTGGCCGACCGGGCCGGCCTTGTGGTGGACACGGTGTTTGGCGATTACGCCGCTTACGGCGGCGTGGAGCGTCTGCTGGCCGCCGTGCTTTATTCGGTGCAGCTCTACGCCGATTTTGCCGGATACAGCCACATTGCCCAGGGCGCGGCCGGGGTGCTGGGCATCCGCCTGGCCGACAACTTCCGCCAGCCCTATCTGGCGCAGAACGTGCGGGATTTCTGGGGCCGGTGGCACCTTTCCCTGTCCGGCTGGCTGCGGGACTACATCTACATTCCGCTGGGCGGCAGCCGCCGGGGCAGGCTGCGGCAGTACCTCAACCTGCTGGCGACCTTTCTGGTCAGCGGCCTGTGGCACGGCGCCGCCTGGCATTTTGTGTTCTGGGGCGGGCTGCACGCGGCCTATCAGATCGCCGCCCGCCTGACGGCGCCGCTGCGCGCCCGCATCAACCTGGGGCAGGGGGTGCTGCCCCGCTGGGCCAGGCGGCTGGTGACCTTCGGGCTGGTCACGGTGGCCTGGGTGTTCTTCCGGGCGGACAGCGTCCATCAGGCGCTGTCCTATCTGGGCGGCATTGCCGGCTGGTTCGACCCCTGGGCCTTCACCGACGGCACGCTGCTGACGCTTGGCCTGGACGGCTGGGGCTGGTTTGTGCTGTTCTGCGGGGTGCTGGCGCTGTTTTTTGTGGACTGCCTGCACGAGCGCGGCATCCGCCTGCGCCCGGTCTTTGCCCGGCAGCCGGTGGTCTACCGGTGGCTGATCTGCTACGCGGCGCTGGCCGCGGTGCTGGTCTTTGGGATATGGGGGCCGGGCTATGCCGCCGCCGATTTTGTGTATTTCCAATTCTGAGGGGGTGAGCCTGTGGCAGAAAGGGGCAAGGGCCGGTTCCTTTTGCGGGCCGCCTGTTTCCTGCTGGGGTTCTCTGTGATATTTGCCGCGCTCAGCCGCCTGCTTGACGATAAAATGAGCCTGAAATACGACGGCGAATTTTTCTCTGGCGGCGAGCGATACCAGGTGCTGTTCTTCGGGTCCAGCCATATCTTCAACGGGGTGCTGCCGCTGCAGCTTTACCGGGATTACGGCATCGCCGGCTACAACCTGGGCATGACCAACGAGTACGCCAGTACCACCTATTGGCGGATGGTGGACGCGCTGGACCGCCAGGACCCCGACGTGGTCGTGGTGGACGTCTACCGCGCGCTGTCCGACGCCAAGATCGGCCAGAGTGACAGCGACCTGGCCTTTTTGCACAATTCCATGGACAGTATGCCGCTGAGCCTGACCAAGGTGCGGGCGCTGGCGGATATTCTGGACGCAAAGCCGGGGGACCTGGACAATCTGTTCAACTTCCTGTTCCCGCTGGCCCAGTTCCACAGCCGGTACAGCACCTTGACCGAGGATGACTTCCATCCCTACGGGATGGAGTCCAAGGGCGCCATGCCGCTGCGGGTGCACTGCGCCGGCACGCCGCTGCCGCTGGCGGAAGTCCCCGCCGGTAGCACCGCCCCGCTGGACAGCCCCACCGGGGAGGCGTATCTGCGCCGGATGCTGGAGCTGTGCGCCGGGCGGGAGATCCCGGTGGTGCTGCTGGTGCTGCCCTATCAGGCGCCGGCGGAGGAGATGGCGCGGCTGAACGGCATCGCCGATCTGGCGGCGGAGTACCCGGGCGCGACCTTCCTCAACCTGCTGTACGCCGATGTGGTGGACCCGGCCACCGATTTTGCCGACACCGAGGGTCACCTGAACAGCGCCGGGGCTGCCAAGGTTACCGACTGCCTGGGACAGTGGATCACCGCCCGGTATGGCCTGGCCGACTGCCGCCTGGACCCGGCCTATGACAGCTGGCGGCAGAACCTGGCCAGCGTGCGCCGGCAGCAGATGAACGCCCTGCCCGGTGCCGACCGCGTCACCGCGCTGATGCTGCTGGTGGGACAGGACCTGCCGTTTACCGTGCAGCTGTCTGCCCCGGCGCTGCAGGACCCGGCCACCTGCAGTCTGCTGCGGGCGCTGGGCGTACCGGAACAGGCCCTTGCCGGCGGGGAGCTGGCCTGGCAGAGCCCAGGCGCCCCGGCGCAGTTTGGCAGCGGGGACAGTGTGATCGCCTTTGACCCGGAAACCGGTGCCGAGCTGGCCCGGGCGGAAAATCTGGGGTAAAGGGCTTGCAAGACGGGAACCCTTCCGACAAGGGAAAAACGCCCCCTGCAAGCCCGAGACCGGGCGGCACGCAGCGGCCTTTTGCGGGACGGACCGGTGACGGGGCGGCCCTTTTGACGGTGTGCAGGCGGCGGGGGAAGATCCGGCCACACAGATATGGGACGGTGTGAAATGGAGTTTACCAGGTATGACCCGCGCTATCGTTGGCTGGTGGAACGGCTTGCCGGAAACACCTTGGCCGGGGAACAGCGGCTTGGCTATCCGCGGTTTGGTTCCTACCCGGAGCTGGAAAAAGAATACGGTGAGTATCCGGATTCCTCGATGGACACCTCTGCCTATGTGATCCTGCGGGGCGGTATGCCGGTTGGCCTTGTGGGGGTCCTGCAAGACGCAGATTACCTTGCCGTTTGGGGGCCGCTGACAAACGAGGAGGCTTGGTATCGGGAGACGATCCGCGAAAGTTTGGCGTTCCTGCGCGGGGTGTATGCGGGTGTACTGCATATTTTCCCGGCGAAAGAAAACACAGTATATTGTCAGGAGCTGGAGGAGGCGGGCGGAGCGCTGCGCAGCGTCCAGCATGTGATGCGCTTTACGTGGCCGGCCTGTATGCCGGAGCCGCGCCGGATCGGGGAAAAGTACCGGTGCTTTTCCCCGGAGGAACTTTCGCAGGAGGAGGCAGTGTGCCGCGAGATCGAGCGCCTGCTGGAGGACGGATTTCACCTCAAAGGGCAGGCCGACAGCCTCCTCCGGGAGCTGCTGCGCGATGGGTGCAGTTTCCTGTGCTGCCTCCTTCACGGCAGAACGGCCGGTGTGCTGGTTTGGAACGAAAATTTTGTCCGGGAGATACGGATCGAGTATCTGGCGGTGGAAAAAGACAGCCGGAGAGTTGGCGTGGCATCCAATCTGCTGGGAAAGTTGCTTCGGATGGTGTCTGTGCGGTACGGCAGGCGAAGCATCAACCTGACCCATGGCGGGGACAATCTGGCGGCACACGCCTTATATGTGAAAAACGGCTTTGACGATGAGGTGGTCTACCGTGAGTTTGTTCTGCCAGGCCAGGCAGGAGAACCGCAAAAAGGCACAGTGGAATCGAAAGAATTGCCCTTGCAAGCCACCAAAACCTGTGCTATAATACGCAAAGACGGCAAAGACGCCGCCCGAGGGGGATAACTGTCCCTTTTCGGGCGGCGTTTTCTTTATCACGTGCCGCGGGCAAACCGGGCGGCAGAATCCCCGCCCCGCCAACATTTGGGAGAGTGATACCATGGACAAGCTGCCCCGCTATGTGGACATTGACTACGCCAAGTACGCGCCGGATATCCCGGAGGACCAGCTGGAAACCTACTACGGCCTGCCCCAGAAGGTCCAGTTCTGCAAGGAATGCGTCATGAGCAACCAGAAGCCCAACTCCTGCTACGAGTTTGAGCACACCATCCGTTCCGTCAAAAAGACGATGGTCATCCAGGAGGACGGCGTCTGCGACGCCTGCCACGCCTGCCACAACAAGGCAAACGGCCACATCGACTGGGCCCTGCGGGAGAAGGAACTGCGGGAACTGTGCGACCAGTACCGCAAGACCGACGGCAGCTATGACTGCCTGGTGCCCGGTTCCGGCGGCAAGGACAGCTTTTACGCCGCCCATCTGCTCAAGTACAAGTATGGGATGCATCCGCTGACCGTCACCTGGGCACCCCACATCTACACCCCCTGGGGCTGGGACAACATGCAGGCCTGGATCCACGCTGGGTTCGACAACTATCTCTGCACCCCCAACGGCATGACCCACCGCCTGCTGACCCGTCTTGCCACCGAAAACCTGTTCCATCCCTTCCAGCCCTTCATTCTGGGCCAGAAGCAGCTGGCACCCAAGATGGCAGCCAAGTTCGGCATTCCTCTGGTCTTCTACGGCGAGAACGAGGCCGAGTTCGGCAACCCCATCGCCGACAACAACTCCGCCCTGCGGGACGAGCATTTCTTTGCCGTCAACGACTACGACCACATCTATCTGGGCGGCGTG
>DWVD01000120.1 GCA_019120395.1 Candidatus Gemmiger faecigallinarum | reverse complement strand
CAAACTCTGGATGGAGCAGATCCGCCAGTGGCAGAAAAACGATTATAAGCCGGTGGACAGCGACACCGAACTCAAACCCCACCAGCTCATCGCCGAGATCTGCCGCCAGGCCGGCCCCGAGGCCGTCTATGTCACCGACGTGGGCCAGCACCAGATGTGGGCGGCCCAGTACCTGCACCACACCAAAAGCCGCGGTTTCCTCACCAGCGGCGGTCTGGGAACCATGGGCTTCGGCTACGGCGCCGCCATCGGCGCCCAGATGGCCCTGGGCCGGGATGCCCGGGTGGTTATGCTCACCGGTGACGGTTCCTTCCACATGAACCTCAACGAAGGATGCACGGCGGTCAGTTACGGTCTGCCCATCATCACGGTCATCTTCAACAACCAGGTGCTGGGCATGGTCCGGCAGTGGCAGACCAGCTTCTACGGCGGGCGCTACTCGGACACCGACCCCCACCGCCGCACCGATTTCGTCAAGGTGGCCGAGGGCTTCGGCGCCAAGGGCTACCGGGCCACCACCCCGGCGGAATTCAAGGCCGCTTTTGCCGACGCCATGAAGCAGCAGGGACCCAGCTGGATCGACTGCCGCATCGGCAAGGACGAGAAGGTGCTGCCCATGATCCCCGGCGGCGGCGACATCAACGATATCATCATGGAATGAGGTGAACAGGATGGAATCTATGCAGCAACAAACCATCAACAGCCGCCACGTCATCAGTCTGCTGGTGGACAACCAGAACGGTGTTCTGGCGCGGGTCGCCAGCCTGTTCTGCCGCCGCGGCTTCAACATCGACAGCCTGACGGTTTCGGCCACCAACGATCCCAAAATCAGCCGCATCACGGTCACCCTCAACGGGGACGAGCAGGCCCTCAGCCAGCTGATCCTGCAGACCGAACGGCTGGAAGTCACCCGACAGATCTTTGAACTGGATCTGGAAAAGAGCCTGCAGCGGGAACTGCTGTTGCTCAAGGTGGCCTGCAACAACCAGAACCGGGCCGAACTGCGGGAAATTTCCAGCATTTACAAGGCCAAGATCATCGACCTTTCGCCGGACAGCATGGTCTTTGAACTCACCGGAAAACCGGACAAGATCGACGCCTTCCTGACCATGTTTGACGGGTACGAGATCCTGGAGCTCTGCCGTACCGGGGTCACCGCCCTGGAGCGGGGCGGTAAGCACCAGCACATGCAAAAGCCCGCGCAGGAAGTGCGGGAAGCCCAGCTGCCGCTGCCCGGTACCCACTGTCCTCAGGAGTGAGGACCCCCACCATGTTTCCCCGATAGAGGAATATAGAGAGATTATATAAAAAAGGAGATCATCACCATGGCTATCAACAAGTACTACGATTCCGACTGCAACCTCGGCATGCTCGACGGCAAGACCGTCGCCGTCATCGGCTTCGGCTCTCAGGGCCATGCCCACTCCGAAAACCTGGCTGAAAGCGGCGTCAACGTGGTTGTCGGCCTGCGCAAGGGTTCCGGCCACTGGGAAAAGGCTGCCAAATTCGCCGAAACCCACCCCAACTTCCAGGTCATGGAAGTGGAGGAAGCGGCCAAGGCTGGTGATATCGTCATGATGCTGGTGCCCGATGAACTGTGCGCCGACATCTACAACCGCCAGGTTGCCCCCTATATGACCGAAGGCAAGGCCCTGGCCTTTGCCCATGGCTTCAACATCCACTTCAAGACCATCATCCCCCCGAAGAACGTGGACGTCATCATGATCGCCCCCAAGGGCCCCGGCCACACCGTCCGCAGCCAGTATGTGGAAGGCCACGGCGTGCCCAGCCTGATCTGCGTGGAGCAGGACTACACCGGCAAGGCCAAGGACATCGCCCTGGCCTATGCTTCCGGCATCGGCGCCGGCCGTGCGGGCATCCTGGAAACTACCTTTAAAGAGGAAACCGAAACCGACCTCTTCGGCGAGCAGGCTGTGCTGTGCGGCGGTGTCTGCGAGCTCATCCACGCCGGTTTCGATACCCTGGTGGAAGCGGGCTATGCGCCTGAGATGGCCTACTTTGAAACCTGCCACGAGATGAAGCTCATCGTGGACCTCATCAACGAGGGCGGCTTCGACAAGATGCGCTACTCCATCTCCAACACCGCCGAGTACGGCGACTACCGCACCGGCAAGCGCCTGATCACCGAGGAGACCCGCAAGGAGATGAAGAAAGTCCTGACCGAGATCCAGGACGGCACCTTCGCCAGCGAGTTCCTGACCGAGATGAGCCCCAACGGCGGCCGCAAGACCCATTTTTTGGCCGAGCGCCGCATGCAGGCCGACCATCCCATCGAGAAGGTGGGCGCCGAGCTGCGCAGCATGATGAGCTGGCTGAAAAAGTAAGCCTGCCCGGCAAAAATTTGCCGCGATGCCAAACGGCGCAGGTCCGCAGGCAGTGACAAATTTTGATTTTTGACCCTGGGAGGGCAGGCGGCCGGCAAGCCCCCTGCCCTCCCTTTTTATCAGGAGGTTTTGTACTCATGCGCAGCGATAATGTTACCAAAGGGCCGGAGCGGGCGCCCAACCGCAGCCTGTTCTACGCCCTGGGCTACACCCCTGAGGAGCTGGAGCGCCCCTTGATCGGCGTGGTCTCGGCTTACAGCGAGATCGTGCCCGGCCACATGAACCTGGACAAGCTGGCGGACGCCGTCAAGGCGGGCGTCCGCATGGCGGGCGGCACCCCCATCCTCATCCCGGCCATCGGCGTCTGCGACGGCATCGCCATGGGCCACATCGGCATGAAGTATTCGCTGGCCAGCCGCGAGCTGATCTGCGACAGCGTCGAGACCATGTTCATGGCCCACCAGCTGGACGGCCTGGTACTGGTGCCCAACTGCGACAAGATCGTGCCCGGCATGCTGATGGCCGCCTGCCGGCTGGACGTGCCCGCCATCGTCTGCTCCGGCGGCCCCATGCTGGCCGGCAGCTACGGCGGCGAGGAAGTCAGCCTGTCCAAAATGTTCGAGGCCGTGGGCGCCTACAAGGCGGGCCTGATCGACGACGCACAGCTGGAGGACTGCACCTGCAACTGCTGCCCCGGCTGCGGCTCCTGCAGCGGCATGTACACCGCCAACAGCATGAACTGCCTGTGCGAGGCCATCGGCATCGCGCTGCCCGGCAACGGCACCATCCCCGCCGTCTACGCCAAGCGGCTGCAGCTGGGCAAGCGGTCGGGCATGGCTGTCATGGACCTGGTGCGCCGGGGCGTCACCGCGCGGCAGATCGTCAACGAGCGGTCCATCCGCAACGCCCTGACCTGCGACATGGCGCTGGGCTGCAGCACCAACACGGTGCTGCACCTGCTGGCCATCGCCCACGAGGCCGGCGTGCCGCTGGACCTGAAGCTGTTCAACGAGATCAGCGCCAAAGCCCCCAACCTGTGCCACCTGGCCCCCGCCGGCCCCACCCACATGCCCGACCTGTTCGCGGCGGGCGGCATCCCGGCGGTGCAGGCCGAACTGGCCAAGAAGGGCCTTTTGGACCTGGATGTTCCCACCGTCACCGGCAAAACGCTGGGCGAGAACATTAAAGGCGCGCATATTTTGGACGAGAAGGCCATCCGCCCCATCGACGACCCGTACAGCGAGACCGGCGGCCTGCAGATCCTCTGGGGCAACTTGGCCCCGGACGGCTGCGTGGTCAAGCGCAGCGCCGTCGCGCCGGAAATGCAGTGCCATTCCGGCCCCGCCCGCGTCTTTGACAGCGAGGAGCAGGCCATCGACGCCATCTACAACGGCCGCATCCATCCCGGCGACGTGGTGGTCATCCGCTACGAAGGCCCCAAGGGCGGCCCCGGCATGCGCGAGATGCTCAACCCCACCAGCGCGCTGGCCGGCATGAAGCTGGACACCACCGTTGCTCTGATCACCGACGGCCGGTTCAGCGGGGCATCCCGCGGCGCGGCCATCGGCCACGTCAGCCCGGAGGCTGCCTCCGGCGGGCCCATCGGCCTGGTGCAGGAGGGCGACACCATCTCCATCGACATCCCCAACGCCAGCATCACACTGGAGGTGGACGACGAGGAGCTGGCCCGCCGCAAAGCCGCCTATGTGCAGCCGGAGCCCAACGTCAAGTCCGGCTGGCTCAGCCGCTACGCCCGCATGGTCACCAGCGCCAACTATGGCGCGGTGCTGCAGTGACCGCCGCATCCGCATAGATCCTGGCAGCCGCCCGGCAGGTTTCCGCCCGCCGGGCGGCTGTTTTGTTCCGCGTCCACGGCCGCCGCCCCTTGCAACCGCCCGCGGGAATGTGTATGATAGAAACAGAAGTTTCTCAACCAGCAATCTGCCGCCCCGGCGGCGCAAAGGAGCGTTTGCCATATGAAAAAACCGATTCTTGTGGTGATGGCTGCCGGCATGGGCAGCCGCTACGGCGGGCTGAAGCAGATCGACCCGGTGGGCCCCTGCGGCGAGGCCATCCTGGATTACAGCCTGTACGACGCCCGCCGGGCGGGATTTTCCACCGTGGTGTT
>DWVD01000119.1 GCA_019120395.1 Candidatus Gemmiger faecigallinarum | reverse complement strand
GGCTACATGATCCGGGAGCTGTACTACGGCCGCGTGCCGGAGTTCCACTCCGACGGCAACCAGCGGCGAGACTACATTTATGTGGACGACCTGATCGACCTGGCGCTGCGCGTTACCGACCGGCCCGGCTTCGACGCGGTGAATGTCTCCAGCAACCAGAGCTACTCGGTGCGGGAGCTGTACGCCACCGCCAGCCGCCTGATGGGCAAGGACATCCCGGCCAAATACTGCGAGACCAGCCACTACTGGGCCAAGTACCCGGAGCTGTACGGCGGCGCCTACGGCATCCGGCCGGAGATTTTGGACCACGAGGTGAACAAGTTCTCGCTGTGCGACAACACCCACGCCAAAGAGCTGTACGGCTGGACGCCGCAAGTCCCCATCGAGGAGGGCCTGGCCCGTGTTATCGAGGCCGAGTGCGCCATGCTGGCCGCCCGCGACGCGGCCGGGGCGCAGGCGTAAAGCGGCCGGCTCTGGGGCAGGGCAGCGCCCGCCGCCGGGAAGCGGGAACCGTTATTGCGCTGTTCTGCCGCGTTCGAAGGGCTGCCCTTTTTCAAAAGGGGAGCCTTTGGACGGCGGAAAAGCCCATTTGCGCCTGCAGGGGGGCACTGTGTAGGGGCCGATGATTTTCATCGGCCCGCAAACCTTGCGGCGGCCGACACGTTTGTTTTCCTGGCGCCCATTTGTGGCGGATTGTAGGGCGGGCGTTCACGCTCGCCGGTGAACATGACGGCAGCCGGAAGGCTGGCAAGACGATGCGAGCACTGCCGCCCGCAGGCGGCGTTCCGGAGACTTCCCGGCGCGCAGCGCCGGTGTAAAAGCCGGAGATCGTCCCTTTGCGGATGCGGCGGAAAAGTCCTGCCGCCCGCAGGGATAAAGGCCGGGCAAAGTGCCGCACCCCTCAGTCACCTGCGGCGACAGCTCCCCTTACAGGGGAGCCATCAAACGGCCGGCACCCGCAAAGGCTCCCCTGCAAGGGGAGCTGGCTGCGCCGCAAGGCGCAGACTGAGGGGTGCCGCGCCCTGCGGTGCAAATATCCGTCCGGGCCATCGCGCCGGCGCGCAGCGCCGATCTCCCGGCACATGGCATTTTGCGCAGGGCCGCCTGCAGGCGGGGGCCGGAGCCTTGTCCGGACAAGAAAAAACGTCAAACATCAAGGGGGAATCCGTATGCCCAAACTGCATCTTGTTATGCCCATGGCCGGGCGGGGCAGCCGCTTTTTTGAAAACGGCTTTGTGCAGCCCAAGCCGCTGATCGAGATCCACGGCGCGCCGTTTTTCTACTGGGCGGCCCGCAGCATCGAGAAAAACATCCCGCTGGACGGCATCACCTTTGTGGTGCTCAAAGAGCATATCCGGGACTTTGCCCTGGACGCCCGCATCCGCGCCTATTGGCCCGACGCCCGCATCGTGGCGCTGGACGACGTGACCCCCGGCGCCGCCGTCACCTGCCAGAAGGGCTGCGAGGGCCTGCCCGACGGCGTGCCGGTCTTGTTCAACGACTGCGACCACCTGTTTTTGTGCCGCGCCTTTGACGAGTTCTGCCGGGCGGGCAATTTCGCGTCCGGCCCCGACGGGGCGCTTTTGACCTTCCCCTCCGACTCTCCGGCCTACAGCTACCTGCAGTACGGCGAAAACGGCCTGGTCTGCCGCACGGTGGAAAAGCAGGTGGTCAGCCGCGACGCCATCTGCGGCGCCTACTATTTCAAGGACAAGGCCACCTATCTTTCCGCCTGCGCCGAGTACCTGCACACCTGCCAGTATCAGGAATTCTTTGTCTCCGGCGTCTACAACGTCATGGCCGGGCGGGGCCAGGCGGTGCGCGGCTTTGCCACCGACCTGCACCTGCCCTTCGGCACCCCGGCCGAGTACGCCCTGGCCGAGCGCCCCGAAAACGCCGCCGGCTTTGAGGCGCTGAAAGCATGACCGCCGCCCTTCTGCTGGCGTCGGTGGCGCTTTTGCTGGTGGGGCACCTGTTCCGCCTTTTGCGGTGGGAGCAGTTCATCCGCATTTACGAGCGGCCGCTGCGCGGCGTGATGCTGCGGGGCATGGCCGGCGGCTACGCGGTCAATTTCCTGCTGCCCTTCCACATCGGGGACCTGTTCCGAGCCTGGTTCACCGGCCGCAAGATGAAAAACGGCGTCGGCTTCGCGCTGGCCACCGTCATCATGGACCGCTTTTTGGACGTGTGGGTGGTGGCGGTGCTGTTCGGCGTGTTCCGGCTGGCCGGCGCGCCGGGCATTCAGGACGACACCCTCTACTATCTGGTGTTCGCCCTGGTGCTGGCCCTGCTGCTGACGGTGGTCATCCTGCTGCGCGCGCCCATCAAGCGGCTGTGCCTGGCGGTGTGCGGCATCTTCAACGACACCATCAAGCTGGACGGCCTGGTGTTCTGCTGGAGCCTGATCAACACCTTCAAGGACCTGCGCCGGGTAAAACCGGGGCGGCTGCTGCTGAACACTGGGCTGATGTGGGCGTCCTATCTGGCCAGCTACCGGGTGCTGGCGGCGGCGCTGTCCGGGTACGGCGCCGGCCTTGGCACGGTGGATGTGTTCACCATGCTGTTCGGCACCGACGCGGTGGACCTGACCAGCTTTTCGCTCACCGGCCAGCTGCACGCCATCTCGCCCCTGGCGCAGCTTTTGATGCTGGCCTGGTTCGTGCTGCCCATTCTGGCCATGTGGGCGGCCACGCTGCTGCCGGCCGGCCTGCGGGGCGGCATCAACCGGGCGGCAAGCGCGGCTTCGCCCGCCCCCGCCGCCGACGGCGACTACCTCAACCTGCTGCCCCAGGTGGACCCGCGGGACCGCAGCGCCTTTTTGAGCCAGTATTTCGGCCTGCAGAACAAACCGTATGTGGAACAGTTCCTGCGCATCAACCGGGGCGTGACCATCCTGGAGGACCACAGTGCCGGGTCCAACGCCACCACCATGCTGTGCATGGACCATTCCGGCACCTTCTGGCGCAAGTACGCCTTCGGCGCCGACGGCGACAAGCTGGCGGTGCAGCTTGCCTGGCTGCAGGCCCGCATCGCCGAGGGCCGGCTGCCCATCTGCGAGATCTTGCGCAGCGAGGCCGAGCCCGGCTGCTGCTGGTACGACATGGCCTACTCCGCCACGGCGGTCAGCATGTTCCGCTACCTGCACTCCAACCCGGTGGAAAAAAGCGCGGCAATTTTGCGGGACGTGCTGACCACGCTGGACCAAACCCTGTACACCCCCGCCCGCCCCGCCGACCCGGCCAAGATCGCCGAGTATCTGGACCAAAAAGTGGACGCCAATCTCGCCAGGATCCGGGAAGCCCGCGGCCTGAAAGAGCTGGCGGCCTACGACCGGGTGTGGATCAACGGCCAGTCTTACAAGGGCCTGCCGGCGCTGGGGCGGCTGTTTGACCATGCCCGGCTGCAGGCGCTGTTTGCCGGCGACCCGGTGGCCGCCATCCACGGCGACCTGACGCTGGAGAACATCATCTGCCGCACCGGCGAGGACAGCTGGTATCTGATCGACCCCAACACCGGCAATCTGCACGAAAGTCCTTTCCTGGATTACGGCAAGCTGCTGCAAAGCCTGCACGGCGGCTACGAGTTCATGATGATGACGCCCCGCGTCTCGGTGCACGAAAACCGCATCGAGTTCACCTTCACCCGGTCGGCGGCCTACGACGCGCTGTTTGCCGAGGTGCGGGACTACCTGAACGAGAGGTTCAGCCCCCGGCAGGTGGAAAGCATCTTTTTGCACGAGCTGATCCACTGGCTGCGGCTGATGCCCTACAAGATCAACCGCGACCGCAAGCGCGCGCCGATGTTTTTTGCCGGCCTGTTGATGGTGGCCAACGACATCGACCGCTGGTACCCGGAGGGGTGAGGTCTCCGTTTTCCGCCGCCTGTGCAATGCCGCACGAAAGGAGCCGCCATGGACATCGAGGCCCTGCTGGCCGCCCGCACCGACACCGAGCGGGTGGAACGGCTTTACCAAATGTTTGACGAGGATAGCCGCCTGAATGGCTCCCCCTCGGCCCGCGTCGAGTTTTTGACGACCATGCGCTATATCGAAAAATATTTGACGCCCGGCTGCCGCATTTTGGACGTCGGCGCGGGCACCGGCGCCTACAGCCTGGCGCTGGCCGGGCAGGGGTACGCCGTCACGGCGGTGGAGCTGGCGGAAGCCAATCTGGAGGTGTTCCGCCGCAAGCTGCGGCCGGGGCTGGACATTGCGCTGCACCAGGGCAACGCGCTGGACCTGTCCGCCTTTGCGGACGGCAGCTTTGACCTGGTGCTGGTCCTGGGGCCGCTTTACCATCTGCGGCAGCCCGCCGACCGGGCGCGCTGCGTGGCCGAGGCGATGCGCGTCTGCAAGCCCGGCGGCGTGCTGCTGTTTGCCCTTTTGGGCAATGACATGGTGATTTTGACCGAACTGGTCCGCGACCCGGCTTACCTGCTTTCGGGCGATTACGACCACGAGAGCTTCCGGCTGGAGGACTTCCCCTTTGTGTTCACCACCCCGGACAAGGCCCGCGCCCTGCTGGAAAGCGGTGGCGTGCAGCTGCTGCACCAGGTGGCCGCCGACGGCATGGCCGAGCTGCTGGCCCCCACCATCGACGCGCTGGACGAGGAAAGCTACCGCCAGTATCTGCGCTACCACTTTTACACCTGCGAGAAACCGGAACTTTTTGGCCACAGCAACCATCTGCTGTTTGTGGGCAGAAAGTGAAAGCGCCGCTTTTTGGCGGGAACGCCGGGTCCCCCTGGCTGCGGGGCGCGTTGTTCGGCACCCCGCCTGCGGGACCCGCTGCCGATTTGGGCCGATCAAATCCCCGGCCCCTGCGCAAGGGCGCGGCAGCCCGGCGGGATGTTTGCGGAGCCAGGGCGGCAATGCACCCTTCCGTCATCGCTTGCGCGATGCCACCTCCCCTTACAAGGGAGGCATTGCAACCACCTGCCGCACAAAAGGCTCCCCTGTAAGGGGAGCTTAAACTGTCGAAAAAGTTAAAATCTGTCGCCGCCGGCGGACAATCTCCGGCCTAAGAGCCGGGCCTCCGACACGCCGCTGCGGTGGCAGTGCGCGATTGTTGCCCTCTTTGCAGCGTGTCGAGTTTCTCGACACGCTGGGCTCCCCTGTAAGGGGAGCTGGCACCGAAGGTGACTGAGGGGTGCATTGCCGCATAGACCCTGCCGATACCCCCGCGGGCCACCGCTGCGCCGCCAACGCTGCCCCCCAAAAAATCCGGTCCGCGGCCAAAAACCGCACCAAAATTCCGCATTTTCCCTGATTTCCCCCGAAAGGACCCTGCCATGCCCAACGAAAAACACACCCTGATCCTCGTCGACCTGGACGGCACGCTGTTCGACACGGTGGCGGTCAATGCGGCCAGCTACCGCGCGGCGCTGGAGGAAGTCGGCGCCACCGTCACCGACGAATATTACGCACAGTATTGCAACGGCGGATATTACAAATCGTTTTTGCGGCCGCTGCTGGGCGGCGACCCGCCGCCGGAACTGGTGGAGCAGGTCCACGACCGCAAAAAGGCGCTGTACGCCGCCTGCCTGGGCGCGGCGCGGCCAAACACCGCGCTGTTTGCGCTGCTTGCGGCCATGCGCCCCACCGCGCACCTGGCGCTGGTGACCACCGGCAGCCGCCGCAACGCCACCGAGATCCTGGACCATTTCCACTGCCGGGACTGGTTCGAGCTGATTTTGACCTCCGAGGACGTGACCAACAACAAACCCGACCCGGAAGGCTACCTGACCGCCATGGCGCATTTCGGCGTCGACGCCGCCCATACCATGATCTTTGAGGACTCGGCCCCCGGCCTGGCCGCCGCCCGCGCCGCCGGCGCGGCGGTGTTCGCCGTCGACCGGTTCTGACGGAAAAAGGCGGCAGGTTTTCCACAATATTGTGGAAAACCTGCCGCCCTGCGCATCCCGCGCCGTCTTATGCCTGGCTGCGCGCCCTAGCTTTGGCCAGGAAACTTTCGCTGCGGACAATGAACCGTTCGTGCTCGCCGTCGGCAACGGGGCCTGCGCCGTCCCGCACGGTAAAGCGGAACACCAGCCGCCGCCGGTCGATCTCCACCAGCTCGCACTCGGCGATCACGGTGCCGCCCACCGGGGTGGCGGCGGTGTGGTTCAGCCGCAGCGCCGTGCCCACCGTGCCGCAGCCCGGTTCCAGCCCGGGCTGGACGCTTTTCCAGGCGGCCTCCTCCACCAGCGCGGCCAGCACCGGCGTGGCGAACACTTCCAGCGCGCCGCTGCCCACCGCCGCGGCGGTGTTCTGCGCCGTGACCGGGCAGCTGGCCCGGCCGCGGATCCCTGTTGTAAGCATCTGTTTTCCCTCCCTGCCGGGGGCGCCGCCCCCGAAGTTTTCGCTTTCAGTATACCGCCGCAGGCCCCGGCGCGCAAGCCGCGCCCGCCTGCCTGAAAGGAGCCTTGCCCCCATGTCCAGCCGGAAACCTCTCAGCCGCGACGCCATCAAGCTGTTCGCCATGGCCGCCATGTTCTGCAATCACTATGCCCAGGCGCTGATGGTGCCCTCTCTGGGGTACACCGTGCTGGTGGACGTCGGCTATTTTACCGCCGTGACCATGTGCTATTTTCTGGTGGAAGGCTTTGGCTATACCCGCAGCCGCCCCCGGTACGCGCTGCGGCTTTTGGGGTTCGCCCTGCTCTCCCAGCCGGTCTATATGGCGGCGCTGCACACCACCCAGCTGAACATGCTGTTCACCCTGTTTTTCTGCTTTTTGATCCTGTGGGCGCTGGACGCGCTGGCCGGGCGCTGGTACCGCGTGCCGGCGGTGGCCGCGCTGGTGCTGGTGACCGCCTGGTGCGACTGGCCCATCCTGGCCGCCGGGTACACGCTGCTGTTTGCGCTGTGCGCCGGGCGGGGCCGGGCATGGCAGGGGCTTTGCTTCTGCATGGCGGCGGCGATGTTCTTCCTGTTCAACTTCAACAATTATTACGCCGCCGGCTTTTCCCCAGCCGATTCGGCGCTGTATGCCGCGCCCGCCTGTCTGGGCATCCTGGTGGCCGGGGCGGTGGTGCTGTTTTTGTACAACGGCCGCCGCTCGGCCTTTGCGCTGCGGCATCCGGCGCTGAGCAAGTACTTCTTTTATCTGTTCTATCCCGGCCATCTGGCCCTGCTGGCGCTGGCGCGGATCCTGGTCAGATAAAAAACCGCCCCGCCCCGGCCGGACGCCCCGCTTTTGCGGCATCCGCCGGGGCGGGGCGGTTTTTGCCCTCAGCTCCGGGTGTAATACTGCGCCTGGGCGTGCCACAGCTTGTGGTACAGGCCGGCCGCATCGGCCACCAGCGCGTCGTGGCTGCCGGTCTGGACGATGGCGCCCTGGTCAAACACGGCGATCTCGTCGCAGAACTTGCAGCTGGACAGCCGGTGGCTGATATAAATGGCGGTCTTGTCGCCGGCGATGGCGTCAAACCTGGCGTAGATCTCCGCCTCGGCGATGGGGTCCAGCGCGGCGGTGGGTTCGTCCAGCACGATGAAGGGCGCGTCCTTGTACAGCGCGCGGGCAATGGCGATCTTCTGCGCCTCGCCGCCGGAGATCTCGACGCCGTCCTTGTCCAGGTCCTTGTACAGGCTGGTGTCCAGCCCTTTGGGCATGGCGTCCAGCCGGGTTTCAAAACCGGCGTCGGCCAGGCAGCGGGCGGCGCGGTCCCGGTCATATTCGGCGGCGCCGGCCACATTCTCGCCCAGCGGCATGGCCAGCAGCCGGAAGTCCTGGAACACCACCGAGAAGATGCCGATATAGTCCTGGTAGCGGTATTTGCGGATGTCGATGCCGTTGAGCAGGATCTCGCCCTCGGTGGGGTCGTACAGGTGGCACAGCAGCTTGATAAAGGTGGTCTTGCCGCTGCCGTTGGGGCCTACCACCGCCAGCCGGCTGCCGATGCGGAACTTGACGTTCACATGCCGCAGCGCCCAGCGGTCGCTGCCGGGGTAGCGGAAGGACACGTCCCTAAATTCCACCAAATAATTCCGGTCGGACCGCTTCTCGGTGGTCAGGGTGCCCTGGTACATGTGGTTGGGCAGATCCAGGAACCGGAAGGTGGCGTCCAAAAAGCTGCCGTTGGCCCGCACCTGGCCCAGCGCCTGCAGCAGCAGCGAGATGCCGCCGAACAGCTGGGTGGCCGACCCCACGTACTGGGTGACCAGGCCCACGTCAAAGGCGCCGCCCCAAGACTTGAGGCAGACGAACAGATAGACCGCGCAGGTCATCACCGCCGAGAGGGCCTGGGAAAGCCCCATCAGCAGGCCGATCCTGCCCTTGGACATCTTTGCCAGCGTGCCGCCGGGCGCGAACAAAAGCATGTCCCGGTCCGACATGATCGGCCGGCAGACGTTTTCCTGCTGGCGGTACATCCGCATATCGGCGGAGCGTTTCGTGTCGGCAGCCAGAAAGCCGAAGGTGCCGAAAATCCGGTTGCCAAAGGTGGAAAGCGACGCCTGCTGGCTCATCGTCAGGTTTGCCTTGTTGCCGCAGGCGGAGGAAGCCGCCACCGCCGCCACCATGGCCGCCAGCACCGCAAGCAGCGCCAGCGGGCTGTTCAAAAAGGCCAGCGGGCTGCCGGCGGGCAGGTCGGTCAAAAACAGCGTCAGCGTAAAGCCGATGCCGCCTGCCACCTGCACCGCCGCCTTGCAGAAGTCCGGGAAGATCAGCAGCGTCTGATACAGGCCGAATCCCTGCCAGTTGTCGTTTTGGGATACCTGCGAGTACAGGTCGTAGACCTCCTGCCGGTCCACCTCGGCATAGTCCAGCGTCAGCATCTTGTCCGCCAGCGGCTTGAACCGCACGGCCATCAGGCGAGACCTCTCGTACCCCATCCACCGCTTGAGCGCGCCGTTTGCCAGCGCCAGCAGCGCGGTGACGCCCACCGTCAGCGCCGCCCAAAAGGCCAGCCGCTGCGGGTCCCGCCCGCCGGACAGCTCGCTGATGATCCGCGCCGACAGCCAGATGGTGACATAGGGCGCCAGCGCCCCGCAGGCCGAGCTGAGCAGCGTCGAGGCAAAAAATCCGGGGCTTTGCCGGAACCACATCTTCCAGGCCCGCAGGTTCTGTTTCCAGCAATGGGCAAACGACTGCTTTGCCGGTTTCTCTTTGTCTTTCTCTTTCTCTTTACCCGATGTCTGCGCCATCTTCGCTGCCCCCTTCCTGGTAATACTTGCTCTGCACCGCAAACAGTTTGGCGTAGCCGCCGTTTGCGGCCAGCAGGCTCTCGTGGGTGCCCTGCTCGGTGATGCGGCCCTGCTCCATAAACAGGATGCGGTCGCAGAAGCGTGTGGACGCCAGCCGGTGGCTGATGAACAGCGCGGTGCGCCCGGCGGTCATCCGGCTGTATTTCTGGTAGATGTCGTCCTCGGCAATGGGATCCAGCGCGGCGGTGGGTTCGTCCAGCGCCAGGATCGGCCCGTTTTTGTACAGCGCCCGCGCTAGCATCAGCCGCTGGGTCTGCCCGCCGGAAAGCTCCACGCCGTCCTCGTACACCTTGCGGCCCAGCTTGGTGTTCAGCCCGTGGGGCAGGGCGCGCACCGCTTCGGTCAGGCCGGCCTGGTCCAGGCACTGCCACACCCGGCCGGTGTCGATGCCGTCCAGCCGCTGGGCCACGTTCTCGGCCACGCTGGCCTCCAGCACCGAAAAGTCCTGGAACACCGCCGAGAACAGCGCGTAGTAATCCCAGCGGTTATACTGCCGGATGTCCTGCCCGTTCAAAAGCACCCGCCCCCGGGTGGGGTCCAGGAACCCGCAGGCCAGCCGCACCAGCGTGGTCTTGCCGGCGCCGTTCAGGCCCACGATGGCCAGCTTTTCGCCGGCGTGGATGGTCAGGTCGATGTCATGCAGGGTGTCTGTTTCGGCTTCCGGGTAGCGGTAGCTCACATGGTCAAAGCGGATCTCGCAGGGCATATCGGGGCTGCCGGGCAGCGGCTTGCCGCCCTCAAAGCGGAACGGCTCCGGCCAGTCCAGCGTTTCCCGCAGCAGAGAGATCTCCAGCGACTGGCGGTGCAGCTCGGTGCCCTTGGACAAAATGCCGGTCACCCACTGGGTAAAGCCGCTGACCGCCGTAAAGTACAAAAGAAACTGCGACACCGGCAGCCCTTCGGTCAGCGCCAGCCAGATCAGGTAGGCGTAGGCGATGCCGTCGCGGGCAAAGGTCAGCGCCAGGTCGGCCACGTCGCTCCACAGGTAATGCAGCTGCCGCTGCTTCAGGTAGTCCTGGTACAGCCGCCGCACCCGCGCCCAGACCTCGTCCAGCCAGGGCTTCAGGCCGAAAATGCGGATGTCCTTGGCGTAGGAGCGGTCGGTGGCGGTCCGCTGCAGGTAGCCAAAGCGGTTCCAGTATTCCTCCTCCTCGTCCCGGTGGCGGTAGACCCAGGCGTTGATGTGGTTGCTGAACAGGTAGCCCGCCACCGTGGTGGCCAGCACCACCGCCAGCAGCAGCGGATGCAGCCCGGACAGCAGCGCCAGATAGACGGCAAAGCCGATCAGGTTGGTCAGCAGGTCGGTCAAGGTGGTCCAGATGGCCTCGGTGGCTTCGCTGTTGCTGGAACAGATGTTGTAGGACCGTTGGACCTGCTTGAGGAAGGCGGTGTCCAGCGTGTTGACAAAGGAAGTGCCGGCCAGCTTGTCAGACAGCCGCGTCACCAGCCCGGTGCGCACCGCGATGCGGCCATAGATGGCGTTCTCTTTCAGGTAGGCGTTCAGGCCGTACAGCGCAAACAGCACCGCGCCAAAGGCCAAAATCACCCCCACCAGCGTTTCCAGCGGGGCGTGGGTCTCCACCTGCTCCAGCACCGCCGGGGCAAGCAGCAGCTGGGCGATGGTCCCGCCCGCCGCGGACGCCGCGATGCCCACGCACAAAAGCGGCACGCTTTTGTAGCTGCGCCAGGCGTTGCCCAGCATGAACGCGGTGTTCTGCCACATGTTGTAGGTTGGTTTTTTGGTTGGATTCATGCAAATGCTCACCTCTTTGCCATTACCATACCACAGATTTCCGCGCCCGGCGCATTTCTGGGACGAATCGTCTGATTTCAGGGACGAACTGCACGCAGGCCCTGCCGCAGGCAGACAAAATCCCCGTCTCCCTCCGCCATGCGGGGAGGGGGACGGGGACAGCCTGTCTGCCTGTACCGGGAAGCGTTATTTCCCGCCGCGGCGGGCGCCCTTGCCGCCGGTCTTTTTGGCGGCGCCCCTGCTGCCGGTCTGGGTGCGGGTGCGTTTGGGCGCTGCGGCGCGGGGCTGCGGCGCGGGCATATCCTTCTGCAGCAGCTTGTCTGGCACCGGGTCCAGCCGCCACTGCTGGTTTTCGCCCAGCACGTCCTGCCAGATCTGGGCCTGGGCGCCGTTGTCCATCCGCATGCCGGCCAGGTCCAGCACCTTGTTGGCCAGCACGTTTTTCAGCTTGACTTTGCCGCCCGACACCGGCACCACCTGCCACCGCTGGCTGGAACCGGTGGTTTTCTGCCACTGGTGGACCCAGGTGCCGTTTGCCACGCCGCCCATGGCCAGGTCCAGCACCTTGCCGGTAAACCGGTTGCGGATGCGGTACTCGCCGTCGGCGGCTTCCTCAAAAGTCCACTGCTGCCAGGGCTGCCCTTCGTAGCTCCACAGGCGGACCTGGGCGCCGTTTTCGGTATTGAAGTCCGCCACCTCCAGCACGCGGCCGTTGGCCGCCGCGATGGTGTAGCAGGCCCCCTCGCGGATGACAGTCTGCGCGGATCTCGGCATACGGATTCCTCCCTCGGCCGCCGCGCAGGCCGTCGCTTTGCGCAGCGGCAGCTTTGATATTTCAATTCTTTTATTATTATAACATCAAGCCCCCGCGCAGTTTTGCCAAAATTTGTCGCACAAAGTTGTGTACCCTGCCAGCGCCGCCCCCGCGCGGGCCGGCCGGGCGCGGCAAACGCCTTGCCCCGCCGGCCAAATACTGCTATACTATTGTTATATCAGCAAATTTGCACAGAATATCGGCGCGGCCCGGCGGCACCGGCTGCCGCCCCCAGACAGAAAGGCAGATCAAACCCCTATGCAGTTTTCAGAACTTTCCATCCAGCCGGAGCTGATCCGCGCCACCCAGGCCATGGGCTTTACCGAAATGACCGAGATCCAGCAGAAAGCCATCCCCCTGATGCTGGAAGGCCACGACATGATCGCCAAAGCCCCCACCGGCACCGGCAAGACGGTGGCGTTCGGCATCCCCATCCTGTCCGGCATCGACACGGCCCGCCAAAAGCCCCAGGCCGTCATCCTAAGCCCCACGCGGGAGCTGGCCCAGCAGATCGCCGCCGACCTGGAGGCGCTGGCCCAGTATATGCAGGGCGTGCGCATCGTCTGCGTCTACGGCGGCGCCGGGCTGGAAAAGCAGCAGAAACAGCTGAAGGCCGGCTGCCAGATCGTGGTGGCCACCCCCGGCCGCCTGATGGACCACTACCGCCACCACGCCATCGACCTGAGCGGCGTCGAGACGGTGGTGCTGGACGAGGCCGACGAGATGCTGAACATGGGCTTTTACAAGGACGTGCGCCACATCATCGACCTGATGAAAAACCGAAGGTCGCTGTCGATGTTCTCGGCCACCATCAGCCGCGAGGTGCTGGACATCGGCTGGCTGTACCAGAAAAACGCCGCCGAGGTGGACGTGCAGCCCATGCTGGAAAGCATGCCCAAGATCGACCAGTTCAAGCTGCTGACCACCGGCCGGGACAAGCTGGCCGACCTGGCGCAGATCATCATCAGCAAGGGCTACCAGCGGGTGATGGTGTTCTGCAACACCAAGTACAACACCGCCATGCTGGCCAACCAGCTGGCACGGCTGAACTTTAACGTGGACTGCCTGCACGGCGACCTGTCCCAGGCCGAACGCAACCGCATCATGGGGCGGTTCAAGGCCGGCGAGATCGCGGTGCTGGTCTCCACCGACGTGGCGGCCCGCGGCATCGACGTGTCCGACGTGGACGCGGTCATCAACTACGACGTGCCGGAGGACAACGAGCACTACACCCACCGCATCGGCCGCACCGGCCGCGCCAAGCGGGAGGGCGCCAGCTACCTGTTTTATACCAAAGAGGAGGAAAAGCGGGTGGAGACGCTTTTGCGCCTGACCCGCAACACCGACGACTGCCGCACCGTCAGGTTCGATTTCAATCACGAAAAACTGATCGTGGAGGAAAAGCAGCAGCAGGACAAATTCCAGATCAAGAGCTATTTTTGACTGTGCGCGCGGCGCGGCACAGCGCCCGCAGCCCTGCGCCGCACCGCAAAAAAGGCGAAAAAATTGCGCTTGGGGGCTTGACTTTGCAGGCCGTGTCTGCTATACTAAGCAAGTCGCTAAGCGATATGCGCGGTTAGCTCAGCTGGTAGAGCATCTGCTTGACGTGCAGGAGGTCACAGGTTCGAGTCCTGTACCGCGCACCAAATTGATTGGCCGATTTACCTGTCGGCCAATTTTTTATTGCCATACCGCCGAACCTCGGCGTTTTAAAGCCTGCCGCGCGCAGGCTTTTTTCATATCTGTCCCGTTTGACGGCGCTTTTGGCCAGCCGCGCCGGGCCGCCGGATTGACAATCGCCGGCGGCTCTGCTACGCTGGACGCAGGCGCCGTCCGGCGCCCGCATTCCGCCCCAACAGGAGGCCCGCCATGGCAGACAAAAAGACCACCATCGTCAACATCTATAACTTTATCCGCATGTCCCACCAGGAGCCAAGCGAGTTCCTGCAGGCGGATTTCGACACCATCGCCCGGCAGATCCGCCTGCTGAAACAGTACGGGCTGCCCTCCACCTACGCCCTCAAGTACGACGCGCTGATGGAGCCCCGCTACCAGCAGCTGCTGCGCAGCCAGACCGACGAAAACGACGAGATCGCCGCCTGGTGGGAGATCACCGAGCCGCTCTGCCGCAGGGCGGGGGTGGCGTTCCCCAAGGCGCAGTCCGACCAGTTCGACGAGCGGGTGGACAGCGCTTACAGCGTGGGCTACGACCCGGACGAGCGCCGGGCGCTGGTGGACGCTTATATGCAGGACTTTGCCGCGGTGTTCGGGTATTACCCCAAAACCATCGGTTCCTGGGTGCTGGACCCGGTCACCATCGCCTACGCGCAGGAAAAATACGGCGTGACCGGGGCGGCCATCTGCCGCGACCAGCTGGGCACCGACGGCTTTACGCTGTGGGGCGGGTTCCCCAACGGCATCTACTACCCCAGCCGCAAAAACGAGTATCTGCCCGCACAGACGGCGGACGGCCAGCTGCCGGTAGCCATGTTCCGGCTGCTGGCGCCGGACCCGGTCTTTTCCTTTGAGCAGGACGCCCGGCCGGGGCTGAGCGGCGTTTACACGCTGGAGCCCTGCTGTACCAACGGCCGGGACCCGGAGCGCATCGGCTGGTATTTTGCCTGCCTGACCGGCACCGACCGCTGCGGCGTGGGCTACGCCCAGGTGGGGCAGGAGAACAACTTTTTGTGGGAAAACATCCGCCCCGGTTTTGAGCCGCAGCTGAAACAGCTTCTGGCGCTGAGCCGCGCGGGGAAGCTGCGCATCGAGACGATGGCCGAGTCCGCCGCCTGGTTCGGCCGCAAATACGCCCTGACGCCGCCCGTCTCCTGGCCCGCCGTCACCGACTGGCAGGGCCGCCCGGCCGGTCGGCCGGGGGACGCGCAGCCCGGCGCGCTGTGGTACGCGGGAGCGCATTACCGCGTCGGCTTTTTGGCCGAGGAAGGCCGCCTGCGCATCCGCGACTGGTTTTTGTACAACGAGAAATTCCCCTCCCGTTACCTGGAAAAAGGCCTGCTGCGCCAGCGCCGGGAGGCCGCGGCCGAGGGGCGCACGCCGCCCCCGGCGGCCAGCGTCTGCGAGGCGCTGCCGCTGCTGTTCGCCCAGAAATGGATGGCCGACGCGGCGGCAGCGGGCAGGCCGATCCCGCGGCCTTTTGTCCGGCTGGTGCAGGACGGCGCGGAACCGGCGGGCGAGATCCGGTTTTCCGCCCCGGACGAGTGGACGGCCTGCGCCGAACTGTCCGCGCCGGAAGGCCGGTTCCAATTTTCCATGACCAGCCGGACGCTGTGCGTCCGCCGCACCGGCGGAGCGGGGGAGGGGCGGCCCTTTGCGCTGCGGTTCGACACCCTGCCGGTGCTGGAGGGGCTGGACGGCGGCAGCGTGCTGCTGCGGCTGGGGGAATTTGGCTACCGCTTTGCGGTGCTCTCCGGGCAGCCGGCGCTCACCGCGCCGGACGGGCTGGAGATCCTGTCCCAGGGGGACGAGATCTGCCTGGATCTGGCGGCCGGCTCTGCGCCGGACGCGGATGTACTGACCGGGGACTACCGCCGTGACCCCGCGCCCTCGGACGACTTTCAGCCCCGCTGGGTACGCCGCCCTTCCGACCCGGCGCAGGCGCCTGTGCCGGAGCCGGCGTTCGCCCCCGGGGACAGCCTGTTCGATCTGGGCAGCCAGGCCGCCGTGGCGATCTCCTGCCCGGACGGCGCGGCGCAGCTGCACTACACGCTGGACGGCGCCGAGCCGGGCACCGGCGCGCCGCTGTACCGGTCGCCGCTGGTGCTGACCGGGGACACCCGCCTGCGCGCCAAAGCTTTTTTGCCCGACGGCCGCAGCAGCGAGACGGCGTCGGCGGATTACCGCTTCGGCTGGCGGGACCTGCGGCTGAAAAGCGGCACGGTGTTTGACGTCCGGCCGGTCTTTTGCGGGGCGGGCATCGACGGCCTGCTGCTGCCGCAGCGGGGCAGCCTGGACTACCAGGACGGCCGCTGGCTGGCCACGCTGCAGGATTTGGACTTCACCTGCCTGCTGCCAGAGGAGCGGATGCTGCACACGGTGGAGGTGGGCTTTTTGAGCCACCACCGCAGCGGCATCGTTTTCCCCGAGCGGCTGGAACTGTATCTGGGCGACGACGAAGCCTCCCTGACGCTGGCGGACACGCTGACGCTGCCCTGCCGCCCGGCCGAGCGGGAGATCTGCCGCCGGGATTTCGGCTTCCACCCCGGCCGGCCGGCGCGCTGCGTGCGGGTGGTGGCCCGCCGGTACGAGCGCATGCCCGGCTGGTGCTGTTACAAGGGCGTGCCCGACGTGTTCACCCTGGCGGACATCCTGATTTTGAACTGAGCGCAAGCCCCGCCGTCCCGGCCGACGGCGGGGCTGTTGCCTGAGCGGGAAACGTGATACAATAAAAGAGTATGCGATCCATCAGAACGCGCCGGCGGCAGGCCCGCCGCGCAGAGAGGGGGAGACCGGAACATGCCGTATAAAATTGCCGTCTGTGACGATTCCGACGCCGACCGGGCATACCTGGCCGGGCTGGCGCGCGGCTGGGCCGCCGACCGCGGGCAGAACGCGCAGCTGGCGCTGTTCCCCTCAGCCGAGAGTTTCCTGTTCCGCTACGCCGAGGAGAAAGACTTCCAGATCCTGCTGCTGGACATCGAGATGGGCCGGATGGACGGCGTGACCATGGCCAAGGCGCTGCGCCGGGAAAACGACGCGATCCAGATCATTTTTGTCACCGGCTATTCCGACTATATCGCCGAGGGATACGAGGTGGAAGCCCTGCATTACCTGATGAAGCCGGTGGACGGCGCCCGCCTGTGGGCGGTGCTGGACCGGGCCGCCGAAAAGCTGCGCAAAAACGAGCGGACGGTGCTGCTGGAACAGGCGGACGGCCTGGTACGGCTGCCGGTGCACCAGATCCGCTCCGCCGAGGTACAGGGCAACTATGTGACCATCCACGCCCGGGAGGATTACACCGCCCGGATGACGCTGAGCGAGCTGGAGACCCAGCTGGACGACAACTTTTTCCGTCTGGGACGGTCGGCGCTGGTGAACCTGGGCTGCGTGGCCCGGGTGACCCGGACGGCGGTGGTCCTGAACGACGGCAGCGCGCTGCCGCTGCCCCGGGGCGCTTACGACCGCATCAACCGGGCCATCATCAACAGGGGGTGAGCGGGATGGGCTTTCTTTCCAAACGGATCGACCGCGCGCTGGCCGCCTATCAGCGGGAGCTGATCGACACCCATTACCGGGAGGTCGAGAACATGTACCGGCAGATGCGCGGCTGGCGGCACGATTACCGCAACCACATCCAGATGCTGAAAGCGCTGGCCGCCGCCGGGGACCTGCCGGGCATCCGGGAGTATCTGGACAAACTGGACACCGACCTGAACACGGTGGACACCGTTATCAAGACGGGCAACGCCATGGCGGACGCGATCCTGAACAGCAAGATCTCGCTGGCGCAGTCCCGCGGCATCCCCGTCCAGGCCGACGCCCACATCCCGGTCCGGCTGCGCATGTCCGAACTGGATCTGTGCGTCATTTTGGGCAACCTGTTCGACAACGCCATCGAGGCAAGCCTGGCCCTGCCCGAGGACAAACGCCTGATCCGGGTGTATATGGACATGAAAGGCACCCAGCTGTACATCAGCTTTACCAATTTCACCGCCTCGGGCAAGCTGCCCCGGGTGGGCAAGCGTTTTTCCACCACCAAAGGCGAGGGGCACGGGTTCGGCCTGGTGCGCATCGACAACATCATCGAGCGGCTGGACGGCTACCTGAGCCGCAACAGCGAGGACGGCGCGTTTACCACCGAGATCCTGATCCCCCAGCTGTGACTTCAAAAACAAAGCCAGGCCGCGCCTCGGAACGGGGCGCGGCCTGGCTTTGTTTTATCCGGTGCGGGGCGGCTTTTCAGGGCAGCAGCTGCATCCCGCCGCCGAAGGGGTCAAAAAGCGCCATCCGGCCGCCTTCCGGCGCAGCGCCTTCCTCGCCCAGCAGCAGCCGGCCGTCGCCGGTCGCCGCGGCCGGGTACCAGCCCTGGTCCCCCAGCGAGGGGAACCAGACCTCGCTCGCTGCCGCCATCATAAGGTCGCTGTTCCCGCCGCCATCGGTCACCGCGTTGGGGAAATAGACCCAGCCGTCCCAGAACGTGTCGCCGGCGGCGGCCAGGGCGGCCAGCGGGACGCCCTCCAGGCCGCCGCCCACCGTGGTCTCCACCTCGCCGGACAGCAGATCCACCCAATTCAGGTAGTCCGCCCCGCCCGATGCGTAGCCGGACGTCCTTACAAGCCAGTGGGTATCCTCGCCGCGGACGCCGAACCCCGCGGACGCCCCCGTCAGCTCCGCCACGCGGCGGCGGCTGCCGGACGCCGGGTCCAGCAGGCAGAGTTCCACCTGCCCTTCGTCCCCCAGCGCAAAGCGGAACTGGCCGTTTCCGGCCCGGCCGTCGACCGGGCGGGCCGTCACCAGGCAGCCGCCCTGGCAGCCCAGCACCGTCTCGCCGGACGCCACCAGGGTGGGGGTCAGCGTGCGCTGGCCGTCCGCCAGACGGATCTCCACCAGGTTGGCGGGCTGGGTCCCGTAATCGTACCCGTCGGTATGCACCAGACCGTACACCGTCCCGCCGCCCGCCGCGACGTATTCCAGGTCGTCGGTCTGCAGCTCGGCCACCGTGCGCCGGCTGCGCCCGTCGGCGGCGACGGCCAGCACCCGGGCCGGTTCCCCACCGCCCGCCACCGCGTCGGCAAAGGGCAGCAGCACATAGACCTGGCCCTCCTCCACGTACAGCGACGCTTCGGAGGCGCCCTGCCCGTCAAAACAGGCGGGGCAGTCCAGGCTGTCGTGGCTGCAGCCGGGCAGGGTGCAGACACAGCCCCGGCTGCCGGCGGCATAATCCACCCGCATGATGCGCATCAGGCCGTCCGCCTGGCCGGGGACCGGCTGGGCAAAATAGTAGCCGCTTCCGTCGTTGAACCCCGCGCCGGGCGCGCCCGGCCGCTGCAGCGCGCCGCTCTGCACCATCCCGTCGGCAATGCCGGAGGCTTCGCCGCTGCCCGCGGCGCGGGCGGCGGACAGCTCGGCGGCGGTGCAGGGCACCAGGTCCAGCGACAGCATGCTGACGTCCTGCCAGGGGTCCTCGGCCCAGACAAACGTGGCCAGCAGCCCGCCGTTGGCGGAGTACAGGCCGGTCTGCTCCCACCGGGTGCCGGCGGGGGCCTGCCAGTCGCCCAGAATGTCCAGGTCGTTCAGCGCCACCCAGGCCCGCAGCACCGAAGCGGCGTCCGGCGCCGTGTAGCCGACGCCGCTCAGGCCGGCCTGCAGCGACACCGCCTTGCCGGTGCGGCTTTCCACCACCAGGTTCAGGCTGACCCCGCCGCCCGGCCAGGCCCAGTCGCTTTCCGCCCCGGTTTCCTGCCCCTGCGCCTCCATCGCCGCCTTCTGCAGTCCGCCGCCGGAGATGGTCAAAAAGCCCAGCGTGTCCGTGCTGCCCACAAAGGACGCCGGGACGTCCTGCGCCAGCCCGGTCAGCGGCTCCAGCCAGTCGGCGGGCAGCACCCCGGCGTCCTCCATCTCCTGCAGCACTTCGGCGCAGCGGGGCGCCAGCAGCTCGCTGTACTGCAGGTCTGTCGGGGCGGGCAGGTAGAAAGCCCCGCCCGCGCTTTTGTCCTCGCCGGTCTCGCTGCTTTTGTTCAGCGCCAGGACCGCCTCGTCCCGCTCTTTCAGCAGGCGGACCAGATACAGGTCGTCCCCCTCCACCGGGCGGGACTGGTACGGGCTTTGGGCCGCGCTGGGGCGGCCGAAGCGCGCCGCGTCCCCCACGGCGAACATCAGCGTGGGGGCGGCCATGGTCAGCGCGGCAGCCAGCGCGCAGGCCGCGGCGGCCTGCAGCGCGGGGCGGCGCAGCGGCGCGCCCCGCCGGATGGGGAGCTTCATCTGGTTTCCTCCTTTCCTGGGGAATGGGCGGCCTGCAGCAGCACGGTGACCACCGTGCCCCGGTCCACCTGGCTGCGGATGGACAGGTGGGCGTTGTGGGCTTCGGCAATGCGCTGGCACAGCGCCAGGCCGATGCCGCTGCCGCCGTTTTTGCGGGCGCGGGATTTGTCCACCATGTAAAACGGTTCGGTCACGCGGGCCAGCGCCTCGGGCGGGATGCCGCAGCCGGCGTCCGCCACCCCGACCAGCACGCCGCGGGGGGAGCCGCCGCTGAGCAGCCGCACCGTCTGGCCCGGCGCGCTGGCCTTGACCGCGTTGGTGACCAGGTTGCACAGCAGGTCGGTCAGCAGGTCGGCGTCGGCCATCACCGCCCGGTCGGTGGCGGGCACCCGCAGCCTCACGCCGGCGGCACGGCAGGCCGGCAGCGTGCTCATCGCCACCTGGGCAAACAGCGGCGCCAGCGGGACCGGCGTCAGCTCCACCGGCTCCTCGGCCAGGCGCATCAGCTGCAGCAGCTTGCGGCTCAGCGTTTCCAGCCGCTTTGCCTCGTGGAAGATGGCCCCGGCCGCCTCTTTCTGCTCGGCGGGGTCCACCTGCATGCTGCGCAAAATGTCGGCGTAGCCGATGATGCTGGTCATGGGGGTCTTGAGCTCGTGGGTGAAAGCCCCCATAAAGTCGTCCCGCTGCTGCACCGAAAGCTCCAGCTGCTCCACCTTGTCCTGCACGGCGGCGGCCATCTCGTCAAAGCTGCGGCTCAAAGCGGCCACCTCGTCGGAGCCGGGCTGGGCGGTGCGCCGGTCATAGGCGCCGGCGGCGATCTCGCCGCTGGCCCGGGTCAGCAGTTCCAGCGGGCGGGTCATCCGGCGGGACAGCAGGGTGGTGACCAGCGCCGCCCCCAGCAGCACCACCGCCTCCATGCCCAAAAAGCGCCAGACGCTGCGGCTGCGCGCCTGGTACAGCGGCGTCACGTCAAAGGCCGAGAGCAGCCGCGCGTCGCCCAGCAGGTCGGTGGCGTATACCGCATAGACGCTGCCGCCGTCCCGGTAATACAGCATCTGCCCGCCGGGCACGGCATCGGCCGAAAGCCCGCCGGGCAGGTCGCTGTAAACGGTATCGCCGCCGATCTGCCACACGCCGATGGTGCAGCTTTCGGGCGCGGCGGCGGCCAGCTGGCTGCCGGCCTCGGCCAGGGCGGTTTCGGTCACCGCGTCGCCGCGGCTGTAAAAGGCCAGCAGTTCCCCCTCCAGGGTATAGCAAAGCAGACTGTGCTGGACCTCGTTCTGGGTGGAGGTCTCGGCCAGCCTGTCTGAAAAGTCGCCGTACAGCAGCATGCAGCCGCCCGCCGACAGCGCCGCTGCCAGCACCAGCATCATGGCGCAGCTGAGCTTGGCGGCAAATTTCACGGGGCATCTTCCTCTCGTTTCAGCCGGTAACCCACTTTATAGACCGTCTCGATGTATTCCTGCCAGCCCAGCTTTTTGCGCAGGCGCTGGATGTGCAGGTCCAGCGTGCGGGTGTCGGCCATCTCGCCGCCCCAGACCCGCTCGTACAGGGTGTCCCGGTACAGGGCTGCGCCGCGGTTGCGCATCAGCTGTTCCAGCAGGCCGAACTCCAGCGGCGTCAGCTCCAGCACGCGGCCGTCCTGGGTGACGGTGTGGCTGATGGTGTCCAGCTCCACGTCAAAGGCTTTCAGCACCCGGCCGCCCTTGCCGGTGCGGCGCAGCACCGTCTCCACCCGGGCCAGAAGCTCCTCGATCTCAAAGGGCTTGACCAGATAGTCGTCGGCGCCCAGGCGCAGCCCCTGCACCCGGTCCTTCAGGCTGCTTTTGGCGGTGATGAAAATGACCGGCGTTCCCATGGGGCGCAGGTACTCCAGCAGGGCGTACCCGTCCAGCCCCGGCAGCATGATGTCCAAAAGCGCCAGGTCGTAGCCGTTTTCCTCAATGCAGTTGGCGGCGGTCAGGCCGTCGTTGGCCACCGTGCAGTCGTACCCGGCGCGGGACAGGCTCATCTCGATCAGCCGCGAGATGGCGGTCTCATCCTCAACGATCAGGATACGGTTCATGTTCGGGGCACCTCCGGGAATGTCAGGGTCTGTTTCCGTTTTGTTCAGAATATAACAGGGTTGTATCCAACTTGTAACGCAGCCGCGCCCTTATAGTATACCCGCGCCGCCGAAAAGTCAAAACGCGCCGCCGTTCCCGCTCTCCGGCGGTTTTTCGGCCCCCTGCGCGCCCCCGGGGGAAGAAAATCCGAAATTTTTACCGCCGTCTTGTAACATTTTGGATACATCTGTCGTTATAATTAGAAAGGGCAACTTTTTGACAGGGTTGCGCCACAATGGTTTTGTATCACAGCGGGCGGCCCCCGCCCGGCGCGCCGCGCCGGGGTCCCTGTCCTTCCGCGGGCCGCCGCCCGCCGCCCTTTTTGTAAAACTGGCAGAAATGAGGCGATATTTTGGCAACCATATTGATTGCAGAAGATGCGCCGGCCATCAACAGCCTGATGGCCGCCAACCTTCGTCTGGTCGGGCACACCTGCGACCAGGCTTTTACCGGAGAGCAGGCGCTGGCGCTGGCCGCGCAGAAAACTTTTGACCTGGTGCTTTTGGACGTGATGCTGCCCGGCGTGGACGGCTTTGCCGTCAAGGGCAAACTGCCGCCCGACCAGCCGGTGATCTTTGTGACCCCAAAGGCCGCCCCGGACGACAAGCTGCGCGGCCTGGGCCTGGGGGCCGAGGATTACATCGTCAAGCCCTTTGAGGCGCTGGAACTGCTGGCCCGGGTGGAGACGGTGCTGCGCCGCACCAGCCGCAGCGCCACGGTGTTCGAGTTCCGGGACATGACCGTTGACCTCAACGCCCGTCAGGTGCGCCGCGGCGGGCGGGACATCCCGCTGACCCCGCAGGAGTTCGCGCTGCTGGAGGCGCTGGTGGTCAACCGCAACCTGGCGCTGAGCCGGGAAAAGCTGCTGGCCCTGGCCTGGGGCTTTGACTACGAGGGCGAGACCCGCACCGTGGACGTGCACATCCAGCGCCTGCGCAAGAAACTGGGCCTGGGCAAGGAGATCCAGACGGTGTTCAAAGTGGGCTACCGGCTGAACACCCGGGACTGAAAGCCGGCGTGCGCCGGCTCCCGCCAAACGGCCGCCGGGGCTTTGACACAAAGCGGCCCCCGGACGCTGTCCGCGTCCGGGGGCCGCTTTTCTGCTGCCGGCGGCGTTTTACAGGAAGCCGCGCCAGGTCTGCTCGGCCTGCTCCTGGAAGGCGCACAGCTGCTGCATCAGCTTGTGCGCCCCCGGCGAAGCTTCGGGATAATCGGTCTCGGCCCGCTTGCAGTCCATCACGCCCTGGCCACTGCCTTCGGCCAGCATGGTAGCCAGGTTGCGGGTGCTTTTGTCCATCATGGTGCGGGTCCGGATGCCCATGCTGACGCTCATGCGGGCGGCGGCGCTCTGCCCTTTCGCCTCGGCGCCGATGGCGTCCAGCGCCGTGTGGGCCGCCTGGTTGATGCGGCGGTATTCCCGCTTTTGGCGCAGCATCTCGTCTTTCAGCTGCTGGTCGTGGGTCAGGCCCATCAGCTCGTCCAGCGTGTTTTTGCCCATCTCGGTGTTCTGCACGATCTCCTGCAGCATGGCTTCGTTGTCGGTGGTCTGTTTCGGCATAAAAATACCCCCTGTGTACGCAAAATCGTTTCCCGGGCAATGCGGATGCCTTGCCCATGGGTAGTATGCGCACACAGGGGGCGTGCTATTCGGTTTTCAGGCGTCGGCCAGGCGCTGTTCGGCCAGGGCCAGCATCAGGTCCCAGCTGCCGGCCTCCGCCCAGTCAGCGGCGGCGATGGCCACCGTGAACTCCGCCCGGCGGGACAGCGAGATGCTGAACACATGCCGGCTGTCGTCCAGGGCCTGGCGCAGCCGGGCGGTCAGGTCGGCGGCGGAGGCGTCGGCCGTCAGCAGGAACATGCCGTCCTCCAGCCGCACCAGGATGCCCCGGGCCGGGTCCGCGCCCACGGCGCGCTGCAGGATGCCGGCGGCCGCGTTCAGGCAGTTGTCGCCCGCGTCGCGGCCATGCTCGGCGCAGACGGCGGCGTACTCGTTGACGCGCACCAGCACCGCGCAGGGCGTGCGGCCGGCCATGGCGGGCTGCCAGACCTCGGCCAGATAGCGCCGGTTGTAGGCGCCGGTCATGTAATCCCGGTTCATCTCCTCGTGATACTGGGCGATCTGGCGGCGCAGGGCGTTTGCTTCCCGGTTTTCGGCCGGCAGGGTGTTGGGCAGGCGGAGAGACAGCACGATCAGGCAGGCACGGTGCTCCACCGTGACGGCCCGGTACAGCGTCATGGCCATATTCTGGCCGCCCATGGGCAGCCAGCCACGGCCCTCCCCGTCCAGCGCCGGCACCTGGCAATAGCCGCCGGCAGGCTTGTCGGCCTGGTCGTTCAGGATGGCGCCGGAAGCGGCGTCCGCCACATGGACCTCTGAAAAGATCTGCCGCAGTGCAGCCAGCAAAGCAGCCGCCTCGCTGCGGGTGTATTCCTGATTCATGCGATTTCCCCTTCCCTTAGGCAGCAGCGCCGTGTCCGCCTGCGGGGGGCGGCGCGCCGGACCTGTACTGCACGGGGCTTTGCCCCTTTAAAAAACGAAATTTCCGCTTTTACTATTTTAGCACAGCCGGTTCGCGTTGCCTATCTTTGGTTTGTACAAAGAAAGCGGGAAAAAAGCGTTGAATCGTGTGGAGATTGACAAAAAAGCGGCAAAGCTCCGTCATTTTTTAACATGGTGTGCGGTTTTTTCGTCGCACGGCTGCGGTTTTTTCGGCCCTGAGCCGCCGGCGGCCGCCGTTTCCGCTTTTGGGGGGTCCGCCGGGGCGGCCTGGCCCCTGGGGCGGCGGGCGCGGAAGTACCGCGCCGTCATGGCGCGGATCTCGGCGGCCAGCTCGGGGGTAAAGGCGGTGGCGGCGGCGCGCCACTGCCAGTTGCCGTCGGCGCGGCCGGGCACGTTGATGCGGGCCTCGCTGCCCAGGCCCAGCCAGTCGGTCATGGGGATGACCGCCAGCAGCGCGGGGCTGGCCAGCACGCCGCGCAGCACGCCGTCGCGCACGCCCTCGGCGCCGGTCAGGGCCAGGTATTCGGTCAGCTGCTGCCGCTCGGCCTCGGTGGCGCCGTTCTCCCACCAGCCCAGCAGGGTGTCGTTGTCGTGGGTGCCGGGATAGCAGACGCAGTTGGCCGGGTAGTTGTGGGGCAGGTATTCGTTGTCGGTGCCGTCCAGCGCAAACTGCAGCACCTTCATGCCGGGGAAGCCGCTGGCTTTCAGCAGCTCGCGCACCGAGTCGAACAGCTCGCCCAGATCCTCGGCCACGATGGGCAGGTCGCCCAGCGCGGTCTTGAGGGCGCGGAACAGGTCCATCCCGGGGCCGTTCTCCCACCGGCCATGCTTTGCGGTCGTCTCGCCGGCGGGGATGGCCCAATAGGTATCGAACCCGCGGAAATGGTCGATGCGCAGAATATCGTAGATGCCCAGCGCGTGGCGCACCCGGCGGATCCACCAGGCATAGCCGGTCTTTTTGTGGTAGGCCCAGTCGTACAGCGGGTTGCCCCAAAGCTGGCCGTCGGCGGCAAAAAAGTCCGGCGGGCAGCCCGCCACCCGGCTGGGGCGGCCCTCGGCGTCCATCTCGAACAGTTTTCCGCCCGCCCAGGCGTCGGCGGAATCGGCCGCCACATAGATGGGGATGTCGCCCATGATGCGCACGCCGCGGCTGTTGGCATAGCTTTTCAGCGCCTGCCACTGCCGGTCAAACTCGTACTGCACAAAGGTCCAGAAGCCCAGCTCGTCGGCGTGCTCGTCCCGGAACTGCTCCAGCGCGTCAGGCTCGCGCAGGCGCAGCGGGCGGGGCCACTGCTGCCAGTCCCGCATGCCGTTCTGCTGCTTGATGGCCATGTACAGGCAGTAGTCCGGCAGCCAGCCGTCGCAGCGGAAGGTAAAGGAATACCAGTCGTCCGGGTAGGGGGTGTCGCAGCCGGGCAGGGGCCGGCGCTCCAAAAAAGCCGCATAGGCCTTGCGCAGCACCGTCAGCCGTTTTTGATACAGCAGGCCGTAGTCCACCCGCTCCGGGTCGTCGCCCCAGTCCAGGAAGGCATAGTCCGCGCGGGCCAGCAGTCCGTCGGCGGCCAGCAGGTCCAGGTCGATCAGATAGGGGTTCCCGGCAAAGGCCGAGCAGCTTTGATAAGGGCTGTCGCCAAAGCCGGTGGGGCCCACAGGCAGGATCTGCCAGACGCTTTGCCCCGCGCGGACCAGGAAATCGACAAACCGGCGGGCCGGCGCGCCCAGCGAGCCGATGCCGTAGCCGCCCGGCAGGCTGGACAGCGGCATCAGGATACCGCTTTCTCGTTTGGTAAGCATGGAAATCTCTCCTTTTGGCTGGGATGATAGCCTGCGCCGCGGCTGCGGCGGGCTTTGACAGACTTTGGGGGTCCCGGCCGGGCCGCGCCCGGCGCAGGGGGCGGGCGGTCATTCCGCCGCGCCGTCCGCGGGCGTCCGGACCAGCACGCGCACCGCGTCCGGCGCGGTGCCGCCGGTATGGCGCAGCGGCGTGCCCTGCGCCTCCAGCGCGCGGCAGGCTGCCAGCACCGGGGCGGTCAGACGCTCGCCCGGCACCACCAGCGGCACGCCGGGCGGGTAGGCCCACAGGTATTCGGCGGCGACGCAGCCCTCCGCCCCGGCCAGCGGGCGGGTGCAGGCAGGCAGGCGCAGCGCCCGTGCGATGGTGCAGGCCGCCCGGCCGGGGGCCGGCGGTGGCGGCGGCAGGGGACGGCCGTCCGGCGGGGCGGCACAGCCGGCGTCCAGCTCCGCCAGCGCGGCGGCAAACCGGTCCAGCGTATCGTCGGCGTCGCAGGGGCTGGTCATGGCCAGCACCTGGCTGCCGCAGGACATTTCCGGCTCAAAGCCGTGATCCCGGCGCAGCCGCTCCGCCAGCTGCGCGCCGGTCAGCCCTGCCGCGCCGCCGTCCACCAGGATCTTGCCCGGGTCCAGGGCAAAGCAGGCGGGGTGGCCCTGCGGCGCGTCCGCCCCATGGCCCAGCACCCGCAGCCGGCGCAGGCCGGCGGCGGCCGCGTCGAACCGCGCCAGGCGGGCGGCCCACCCGGCGAACCACTCCCGCCCGTGGGCGGCCAGCAGCCCGGTGCAGCCGTCCAGCGAGGCCATCAGCGGGTAGGAGGGGGAACTGGTCTCGAACACGTCCAGCTGCCGCTCCACCTCGTCGGCCAGCGCGGGGCCGTACCGCCCGCCCAGGTGCAAAAGCGCCGTCTGGGTCAGGCTGGGCAGCGTCTTGTGGGGGCTTTGCACCACAATGTCCGCCCCGCCGGCCAGCGCGCCGCCCCGCCAGCCGTGGGCCCGGGCCAGCGGCAGGTAGTGGGCGCCGTGGGCCTCGTCTACCAGCAGCGGCACGCCGCGGGCGTGGCAGAGGCCGGCGATCGAAGCGATATCGCTCAAAACGCCTTCGTAGGTGGGGCTGGTCAGGATCACGCAGGCGGCCTGCGGGCAGGCGTCCAGCGCGGCGGCCACGTCCTGCGGGGCGATGCTGCCGTGGATGCCGAAGGCCCTGTCCGGCTTTGGCATGACCCAGCGCACCTGCAGGTCCCCCAGCTCAATGGCATGGAACACCGATTTGTGGCAGTTGCGGGCGGCGATGACGGTGCTGCCCGCCGGGGCCAGCGCCCGGATGCCCGCCAGAAGCCCGCAGGTGGCGCCGTTGACCAGGTAAAAGCTCCGCGCCGCGCCCCACAGGCGGGCGGTGCGCCCCATGGCCTCGGCCAGGATGCCCCCGGCGCCGTGCAGGTCGTCGGCGCCGTCGATCTCGGTCAGGTCCCAGTCGGCGGGCAGGCCGGGGGCCGGGCTGACCCGGCGCTTGTGGCCGGGCATGTGCAGCGGCGTGCGGGCGGCGGAAAGCGCGGCCAGCCGGGTCTGCAAAATATGGGTGTCGGGCGTTGCGGACATGGGGGAAGCTCCTTTGCGTGGGGTGTTGGCCGCGCGGCGGTCAGTCCAGCACCAGTCGGGCGGTGCTGCCGGAACGGGTCTTTTGGACCAGGATCTGCCGGGTCAGGCGGTTTTGCAGCGCTTCCACGTGGCTGATCACGCCCACCAGGCGGTCGGATCCGGCCAGGCCGGCCAGCGTGTCCACCGCCTTTTCCAGCGCTTCGGCGTCCAGCGAACCGAATCCCTCGTCGATAAACAGCGTGTCGATGCGCACGCCGCCGGCGCTTTGCTGGATGATGTCGCTGATGCCCAGCGCCAGGCACAGCGCGGCCATAAAGCTTTCGCCGCCGGACAGGCTGGCCACCGGCCGGTCCTTGCCGGTGTAGGCGTCGAACACATCCAGGTCCAGCGCGGTGCGGCTCCCGACCGAATCCTCCCTGCGGCGGCGCAGGGTATACTGGCCGTCGGTCATGCGGGTGAACCGGCGGTTGGCCGCCTCGATGACCTCGTCAAAATAAAAGGTCTGCACATACTGCTCAAAGGGAAGTTTGGCCTGCCCCGCCACGTTGCCTTTCAGCGTGCGGGACAGGTTGCCCCACAGGGTGCGGCAATCGCGGGCGGCGTCCGCCGTTTTCTGCGCGGCTTCCAGCTGGCTGGCCGCCCTCTGGTTGGCGTCCAGCCGCTGGGCTGCCGCCCGGCGGGCGGCGTCCGCCCCGTCGCGTTCGGCCTTCTGCCGGGCCAGCAGCGCTTCCAGCCCGGGGCCGGCGTCCGCCGCCGGGGCGTCCCCGTCGGCGTCCAGCGTCTCTTCCAGCGCATGGATCCGGGCGTCCAGCTCCTTTTGCCGGTCCTGGGCGTCCTGCCGCGCCTGGGCCGCCGCATCCAGGTCCGCCTGCAGCGCGCCGGCCTGCCGGCTCAGCTGGTCCATGGCGGCGTTGAGCGCCGCCCGGTCGGGATAGGGCAGGTTTTCGGCGGCGGCCCGGGCCTTGGCCTCCCCGGCGGCGCGGGCGGCGGCGGAATCGGCCGCCTTTTGGCGGGCGGCGTTCCAGGCGGTTTCCTGCCCGGCGCGCTGCTCGGTCAAGGCGGCGCACTGCCGCGTCAGCTGCCCGGCGCGCGCCCTGTCGGCTTCCAGCGTTTCGATCTGCCTGTGCAGGCCGTCCAGTCCGGCGCGCAGGCCCTGCTGCTGCGCCTGCAGCGCCTGCTGCAGCGCGGCGTCGTCCAGTTCTGCGGCGGACGGCCCGGTATAGCGGGCGCCGCGGCGGGCAAAAAACGCGTCCGCCGCTTTTTGCAGGTTCTGCCGCCCGGCCTGGGCGGCGGCAAGGCTCCGTCCGGCGGCCTCGCTGGCGCTGGTGGCGGCGGCACGGGCGGCACGCAGCGCCCTGTCGGCCCCGTCCACCTGCGCCTCGGTCACCGCGGCCTGCGGCAGCACGGCCGGGCGGGGATGGTGGGTGGCGCCGCAGACCGGGCAGGGGCTGCCCTCGGCCAGATCCCTGGCCAGCAGCCCGGCGCGCTGGGCGTTCAGGCTGCGCAGCAGCGCCGCGTGGCGGGCGTCCGCCCCGTCGGCCGCGGACTGGGCGGCGCGGTAATCCTCCCGGGCGCGGTCCGCGGCGGCTTCGGCCCCGCGCACCCGCGGCAGCTCGGCCAGGCAGGCGGCGCAGGCGTCCAGCAGCTCCCGGGCGGTCTCCGCCTGGGCCTGCAGGCGGGCCAGCCCGGCTTCCGGGGTCCCCAGCGCCGCCAGCGCTTTCTCGGCTTCGGTCAGCGCGGCGGACGTGTGGTCCAGCTCCGTCCGGGCACGGCGCTCGGCGCGGGCGGCCTCCTCCGCGGCGCGGCGGGCGGTCTCGGCCTCCCGCCGCGCTTCGTCCAGGGCTCGGTAGCGGGGCGCGTCCGCTTTCAGCGTATGCAGCCGGGCAGTCAGGGTTTCCAGTTCCGGGCGGCGGGCCTCGGCGGCGGCCCATTCCGCCTCGCGGGCGGGCAGGGCGTCCCGGGCAGCGTCCCGGTCGCGGCGCGCCTGCTCCAGGCTGCGATACAGCGCCGCGCGGCGGCGGGCGGTCTCCAGCGCGGCGGACGTCCGGGCGATCTGCCCGTCCAGCCGCTCCACCTCCGCTCCGGCCTCGCCGGCGGCGCGGGCGTCCGCTTCGATCAGCGTTTTGGCCAGCGCGGCAGCCTCGGCGGCGCGGTAGGGATCCCGCGCCGCCTGCAGGCGGGAAAGCTCGCCGGCACGGGGGTCGTCGGGGGCGGCCTGCAGGCCGCCCATGTGCAGCAGCAGCGCTTCGTCCGCCAGGGCGGCGGCGCGCTCGGCCTCGCGGGCGCGGTCCGCGGCGGCGTCGGCCAGCTTCTGGTAAAAGCCGGTGTCAAAGATCTGCCGCAGGATCTTGGTGCGCTCGGCGGAGGGGGCGTTCAGCAGGCGGGTAAAATCGTTCTGCGCCAGCATGGACACCTGGGCGAACTGCTGGGCGTCGATGCCCAGCAGCGCCGTGACGGCGGCAGTCACCTGCCGTATGCCGGTGACCGGTTCCTCCGGTTCGCGCAGCAGTTCCGCCTTTGCGCCGGACGCCACCATCCGGTCGCCGCCCCGCAGGCTGGGTCGCATGTACTCCGGCGACCGGCTGGCGGTATACTGCCGCCCCGCGTGCAGGAACGTCAGCCGCACATAGGTGGGGTCTGCGGGGGCGGCAAAGTCGCTGCGCAGCATGGAAGGCTCCCGGTAACGGCCGGTGACCTCGCCGTACAGCGCAAAGGTGATGGCGTCAAACAGCGCGGTCTTGCCCGCGCCGGTATCGCCCGAGATCAAAAACAGCCCGCCCTGCCCAAAGGCGGAAAAGTCCAGCACCGTCTTTTGGGCATAGGGTCCAAAGGCGCAAAGTTCCAGCATCAGCGGCCGCATGCGTCCACCTCCTCCCGCAGCTGCTCCAGCGCGTCCAGTTCAGCCTGCGTGGGTTCCCGCGACTGCGCCGTCCGGAAAAAGTCCACGACCAGCTCGGAAAACGTGCGCCGGCGCACCGCCTCAGCCGCCGGCGCCGCCCCGGCGGGGGCGCTGCGGGGGGCATAGTCCAGCTTCATGGCGTTGGGGTAGGCCGACCGCAGCCGCGCCATGGCGTCGGGGATGGGCGCGTCGTCGGTCAGCGTCGCCCAGATATAGTCGTCGGCGTCGCAGACGGCGGCCGGATCGGTCAGGCGGGCCAGCGGGCCGGTCAGGTGCCGCATGGCGCGGCGGGGCTTCAGCGGCAGCAGCTCGACGCCGGCGGCTCCGGCGGCGTCCAGCGTGACCAGCGGCACGGATTTTTCGGCGCCGCATTCGTCCAGCGAATAGCAAAGCGGGCTGCCGGCATAGCGCACCGTCGGACCGCCCACCGTCTGGGGGCGGTGGATATGCCCCAGCGCCACATAGCAAAAACCGGCAAAGCGGGCGGCGTCCACCTGCTCCACCGTGCCCACCTCCAGCGCACAGCTCTCGCTGCCGGCGGCCCGGGGCAGGGCGGCGCCGGCGGTGACGAACTGATGCGCCACCAGCACCCTGCGCACGCCGTCGGCGGGGGGCAGGGTGGCCAGCGCCGCGGCCACCGCCTGGTCATAGCTGTGGATCCCGGCGTCGGGCAGGTAATGCCGCACCGTGGCCGCGCGCACAAAGGGCAGCAGCACAAACTGTACCGGCCCCGCCGCGTCCGCCAGCGTCACCGGCGTCAGCGCGCCGGTGAACCGCCCCGCCAGATAGACTCCCTGCCGGGCCAGCAGCCGCCCGGCGTAGTCCAGCCGCTCGGCGCTGTCGTGGTTGCCGGAGACCGCCAAAACGCGGGTCCCGCAGGACGCCAGCTCGGTCAGGAACCAGTCCAGCAGCAGCACCGCCGCCGCGGGGGGCTGGGGCACGTCGTAAATGTCCCCGGCCAGAACGACGGCGTCCACCTGCCGGTCGCTGCAAAAGCCGACGACCTGCTCCAGCACGGAGCGCTGGTCGTCCAGCATGTCAAAGCCGTTGACCCGTTTGCCCAGGTGCAGATCGGCCAGATGGAGAAAACGCATGGTGACACCTCGATGCGATCAGGGCGGCCCCGCGCCGGCTGCCGGCCGGCGCGGCGGTCACCGCCAGAGTTTTTCCCAGGTTTTTATGTCCATGGTCACGCCGGGCAGCACCTCCACCGGGGCGGCGCCCGCAGGGCGGAATCCCCGCTTTTTGCAGAAAGCCTCGGCCTGCAGGTCCTTTGCCCACACCGGCATGAACAGCCGGGTGCGGCCGTCGCCCTCGGCCAGGCGCTGGGCGTAGGTGACGACCCCGCGCCCGATGCCCCGCCCGCGCACGTCGGCGCACAGATACAGCCGGGAAATGCACAGCGCCCCGGCGGGGGACAGGTCCAGCGCGAAATACCCCACCTCCCGGCTGCCCAGGTAGATCAGGAAATAGTTGACGCCGGAGCGGATCTCGTCCTCGGTCAGATCGTCGCTCTGGTATTTTTGGGCCAGGAGCAGGCCGTTTTTTCCGCCCAGCCTGCTGTATACGGCGGGGAAGATCTCCTCGGCCAGCTCGGCCACGCGGGCAATGTAGCGTGCTTTGGTCACCTGTTTGTACGTTGCGTTCATGTCGTCTCCTTTTGGGGTGGGCGGCGTCGCTGCAGCCGGGGATGGCATCAGCCTTCTTCAATGGTCACCGAGGCCTGCGCGGGCAGGCAGGCGGCCCAGTCGCCCGCGCGGGAAAGCCAGCCGAACTCCTCGCACAGATGGTCGGGGCAGGGGCTTTCCACAAAAGCAATGGCGCCGTTTTCCACCTGCAGGTGGATGGCGTAGCCGCCGCTTTCCAGGTCGTAGCGGGCGTCTTGGTCCAGGGGGATGCGCAGCGTCTGCTGCGGATCGCCGTACTGGACCAGCGCCACCATGCCGCTGCCGCCGTGGGTGGCCAGATACAGCACCGCCGCTGCCGCCGCCACGGCGGCGGCGAACAGCAGCGTGGAACGGCGGGGGAAATGTTTTTTGGTCATGGGTCGTCCTTTTCCCGGGCAGGCCCGCTCAGCCGGCCAGCGCCTGCACCGCCGCCCGGACAAAGGCGTCGCGGGTCAGGTAGCTGAAAGCGTCGGCCCCGGCCAGCTCCTGGCCGGCCTGCGCCAGGGCTGCGTTCTGGTCCGCGCCCAGCGCCACTTCGGGCAGGATGCCGGTGCTGACGATCTCCACCTGCCGGGCACCCAGCGCGGTGGCGTCGCTGGCAGTGTTCCAGGGCGTTACCAGCAGCAGGCCGTCGGTCAGGGCGGTGTTTCCGGTGCCGCTGCCGTACATCCACAGGATGGCCGACGCGGCGCCCTCCGCATTGTCCGCCCCCGACGGGATGGCCAGATACCCCGCGCAGGCCAGCGTGGGATAGTTCATCAGACCGGTCAGGTTGTATTCCTCGGTGGACAGGTCGTTCTGGACAAAATAGCACTTGAAGGGCAGCGGCGTCATGCCCTGCACCGCGTCGGCGCCCAGCGCCGCGGCCAGGTCCGCCAGGCTGATGCGGCAGAACAGCGCCCGGCCGTCCGCCGCCGCCTGCGCGGCCTCCGCCTGGGTACCGCCGGCGCTGCCGGCCAGGTTTTCCAGCTCCAGCGTCAGCGCGCTGTACACGCTGCCCGCCGGGCCGGTCAGCGTATCGGCGGTATACTCGCCCCCGGCGGCCAGCAGCGCGCTGGTGTATACGGGGCCGGCCCACGCCGCGGCGTCGGCGCCGCCCACGGCAAACACGCCCTCCAGCCCGGCGGCCGCCTCCGGCTTGTCCGCCGGCAGGGTGTAGGCGCTGCCGTTCAGCGTCAGCGATACGGCGGAGGGCGTCTCGATCCAGGCCGTCATGGAGAGAACAAAATTCTGCCATTCGGTCCAGGTGGCGTTCTGCAGGTCCGTCAGGCCGTTTTCGCCCAGCAGGGCGGTCAGCAGCGCGCTGTCGGCCCAATATGCATACAGCGAACGCCCCAGCGGCAGCGCCGTCACCGTCTGCTGTCCTTCGGCCGGCAGGCCGGCCCGCCCGGCCGCCGCCGACAAAAGCGGCTGCCCGGCCAGATCCGTCCAGCCGTCCCCGTCGGGCTGGCTGGACAGCAGCGCCAGGTCGGCGGACGCCGCGTCGGAGGTGTAGGCAAGCGTCACGCCCTGTGCGTCGGCATAGCTTTGCAGCGCGTCGCGCAGGGCGCTTTGCTCCGGCGCGTCGCAGTAGACGTCCAGCCCGGCCGCCTGGGTGCGGGCGGGGGCTTCGGGCAGCCGGGAGACCGACGCCAGGTTGTCGGAGGCCGCGCAGCCGGCCAGCAGGCAGCCGGCCAACAAAATTGCAGCGATGCGTTTCATTGGGGTTCTCCTTTTACGGTAAAGGGCGGCTGCCGCGCCGCGGCGCCCGCCCGGGAAGGTCGTCTCCTCCATTATAGCGGAACGCGCCGTTTTTTTCCACTGTTGGCGGCAGAAATCTGCCGGTCCTGCGGTTTTGCTCGGCTTTGGTCCCCGGCGCGGTTTTGTGCTATAATGTGGGCAGACAGGCGCGTCCCCGCGCCCTGCCCGGAAACCGCCCAAAGGAGGCCCCGCCCATGCTGCCCACCCGCCGTCTGTACGAGAACGACCCATATCTGACCGAATTTACCGCCGCCGTGGTGGCCTGCCGCCCCGACCAGAACGCCCCCGGCTGCAGCGAATGTGCGCTGGACGCCACCGCCTTTTATCCCGAAGGCGGCGGCCAGCCCTGCGACCTGGGCCTTTTGCAGGGCCAGCCGGTGCTGGCGGTGCGGATGGACGGCGACGGCGTTGTCTGGCACCGTACCGCCCGGCCGCTGGCCGCGGGCACGGCTGCCGCCGGCTCCGTCGACTGGGAACGCCGGTTCGATTTTATGCAGCAGCATACCGGCGAACATATCCTGAGCGGTACCCTGCACCGGATGTTCGGGGCGGAAAACGTGGGGTTCCACATCGGCAGCCCCTGGGTGCGCATGGACATGAGCCTGCCCCTGACCGCCGGCCAGCTGGCGGAAGCCGAGCGCGCCGCCAACGCGGCGGTGCAGGCGGACCGGCCCGTCCGCTGCTGGTACCCGGCCCCGGAGGAGCTGGCCGCGCTGACCTACCGCAGCAAAAAGGAGATCTCCGGCCCGGTGCGGCTGGCGGACGCCGGCGGCGCAGACCTGTGCGCCTGCTGCGGCACCCACGTGGCCAGCGCCGGGCAGGTGGGCGTTATCAAAATCGTCAGCGCGCAGAATTACAAGGGCGGCGTGCGGCTGGCGGTGGCCTGCGGCCAGCGCGCGCTGGCCGAGATGCAGCTGCTGCAATCCGACGCCCAGGCCGCCGGCGCGCTGCTCAGCGTGCCCGCCGGGCAGCTGGCCGGGGCGGCAAAGCGGCTTCTGGACGCCCAGGCCGCCGACCGCCAGCGCATCGCCGCCCTGCAGGGCAGCCTGGCCGACGCGCTGGCCGCAGCGGCGCAGCCGGGCCGGACCGCGGTGTTTTTCCTGGACGGCCCCGACGGCGACGGCCTGCGGCGCATCGCCGTGACCACGGCGGCCAGAACCGGCGCGCTGTGCGCCGCCCTGGCCCCCGGCGGCCAGGGTCTTGCCTACGCGCTGGCCGCCCCGGAGGGCGGCGACGTGCGGGAGCTTTGCCGCCGTTTGAACGCGCAGTTTTCCGGCCGCGGCGGCGGCAAGCCGGGCTTTTGCCAGGGCAGCCTGCCGGCAGAAGCCGACCGGCAGGCGGTGGAGACCTTTTTGCGCAGGAGCTGACCGCCCGGCCGGCCGCGTCCGCCGCGCCGCCTTTTTTCCTGAATGCAGAGACCGCCCCGGAGCTGCCGTGTGGATGCACGGCCTGCCCCGGGGCGGTTTTGTTATTTTGCCGGCGTCAGCCGTTGCGAAAACAGTCAATGATGCCGATCAGGGCCGACACCTGCTTTTCGGAAAGGCCTTTTACCGAGATGGTCGCCGTCTGTTCCACGCCCAGCAGATAATCTGTGGAGACGGCAAAGATCTTTGCCAGCTCCACCACATAGGGCGTGGACGGCACCGAAAGCCCCATCTCCCAGGCGTTTACCCCGGCGCGCGAGATCCCAAGCCGGCGCGCGACTTCCGCCTGCGTCAACCCAGCCTGCTCCCGCAGCGTCTTGATCCTGTCTGCCAGTGTCAGCAATCCTTTGGTCATATCGGCTCACCCTTTCACAGGGTACAATAATCATTTTGGTATTGCTTTATCATAATGATATTTGTGTTTGACATTTTGTGAAATCGTCCTATAATCCTAACTAGAAAGGCTTTTTGCCGCTCTGATTTTGATTTGGGAGGATATCATCATGAAAAAAGCCGTCACCGCGCTCCCCGCAGCCGCCCTGGCCCTCGCGCTGACCGCCTGCGGAAGCGGCGCCAGTTCCAGCCCGTCCCCGCAGAACGCCCCGTCCCCCACGCCGGAAAGCACCGTTTCGGCCGAGCCGGATGAGAGCCTGCCTTCCGGCAGCGGCAGCGATCTGTACAGTCTTGCCTCTGCGGACGCGGAGAGCACCATTTCCGGCCTGGCCGCGGAACAGCAGGCGCTGGCAGCCGAGATCGCCACATACGACGACTATGTGGCCAACGCAGACCGGGTAACCGCCTTTTATCAGACCGTCGCGGAAGAGACCCGGGGCCTGTGCATCCGTCTGCGGGAGTACGGCGCCGATTATACGGATTCTGTCCTCGGTTCCGGTTTGTCCTGCGACGAGATGTACGATGAACTGGACGCCCTGTTTGACGATCTGTACGACGACGTGGGCGACGACGTGTTCGATGCGCTCTACGATGATCTGATGGACGACGCATACGACGCCTTTTACGGCGGCGTGCTGAGCGAGATCCCGGACCGGGTGGAGTATTCCGACTGGAGCGACGTCCATTCGGAGGAATATGAAATGTGGTCGGACTGCCATTCCGACGTATACGAGGAGATCTCCGATTTTCGGTCTGACATTTACGAACTTTGGTCCGACGTCAGAAGCGAGCTGTGGAGCGACGATCTGGACCGGGCGGAAGAGAAACTTGCAGAGTTCCGGCAGGACGTCGCTTCCCGGAACGGCGAAGCGGCAGAAAGCGGCGGCCCGGCAGGCCAGACCGCATCCTCTGCCGCGGATACCGGGTCCTCCGCCCCCGCCGGCGGCAGTTCCGCCGCGGAGGCTGCGTCCGAAGCACCGGCCGACGGCCTGCGGCCGGAGTTTCAGGAAGCAATGGACAGCTACGAAACTTTTATGGAGGAATACTGCGCTTTTATGGAAAAGTACAGCGAATCCGACGGCGGCGACCCTTCCCTTCTGGCAGATTACGCCTCCTTCCTGAGCCGGTACGCAGAAATGACCGATGCGTTTGCCCAGTGGGAGGAGGAAGAGATGAACGACGCCGAGCTGGCCTATTATCTTGAGGTCCAGACCCGCGTCAGCCAGAAGCTGCTGGAAACGGCGCAGTGAGCGCCCTGCGCCCCGGGGCCGCGTTGTTATGGTTGCCCTTCCGTGCAGGTTCTGATACAATACAATCTGCGAACTGTTTTTCAGAACTTTATTGAACGGGAGATTTTTCCATGCGAATGCGCTTTAAACCCTATGCGCGGCCGGAGCTGCTGGCCTGCGATTTCCATGTGCACGAGCCGTTGACCCATGCCGGCCACTGGCACGAGCTGTACCCCCGCCCCGACCAGCCGCTGCACCTGGAGCTGGGCTGCGGCAAGGGCGGGTTTCTGGCCCAGCTGGCGCCCCTGGACCGCAGCATCAACTATCTGGGGATCGACATCACCGACAAGGTGCTGATCCTGGCCAAGCGCAAGGTGGAGGCCGCCTATGCCCAGCGGGGCGTCCCCGCCGACAATGTGCGCATCGCCTCGCTGGACATTGAGCGGATGCGGCTGGTGTTTTCGCCCCGGGACACGGTGCAGCGCATCTACATCAATTTCTGCAACCCATGGAGCAAAAACGCCGGCAGCAACAAGCACCGGCTGACCCACCCCCGGCAGCTTTTGCAGTACCGCGCGCTGATGCCGGAAGGCGCCGAGATCTACTTCAAGACCGACGACGACGATCTGTTCCGGGACAGCCTGGGGTATTTTCCCGCCGCCGGGTTCGAGATCACCTGGCAGACCTTCGACCTGCACCAGAACGAGCCGGACTGGAATATCCGCACCGAGCACGAGGGCATGTTCAGCGAGCAGGGCATCCCCATCAAGGCGCTGATCGCCCGCAAGCTGCCCGACAGCGCCGTGACCTGGCAGGAGCCCCGGTCCCGCGCCCGGGCGGACGCCGCCGGGGACGGCGCGCAGGGCTGACGCGCAGCACCCCGCAAAAAACAGACGGGACCCCCGCCGCAGGCAGACGACTTCTGCCCTGCGGCGGGGGTCCCTTTCTGGTTCTGGTTTTGCCGGCCGCGGGAGCGCGGCACTCACTGGGCGCCGGCCGAACGGCGGCGCAGCGCCCGCATGGCATGCAACGCCAGGGCGCGGCGGCGTTCCGCCCGGGGATCGGCGGCGCGGGCTGCGGACGGCGTTTCCTGCCCGGCCGGCGCGGCCGGCTCGTCCTCCTCGTCGTCGTCCAGGCTGGGCAGGACCGGACGGCGGGGGTCCGCCGTGGGCGGCGCTTCGTCCACCACCGGCTCCTGCACCTGCCGGCGCACGATCGGCTGCGAGAAGATCGCCCCCGGCACCTCGTGCACGGGCCGTTCAAAATCCGCCGGGGCGGGGGCGAACCCGTCGTCCCCCTCGCTGACCAGCGTAAAGCTGTGGCGGGCGGCGCTCTTTTCGTCGGGGTAGGGCAGCGGCTCGCCGGCAGGCTCCACGTGGCTGGGGTCCACCGGCGTCGTTTCCGGCTCAGGCGGGGTCTCGGCCGCCAGCTCGGCGGCGGCGCGGGCAATGGCCGTCTCGGACAGATCCAGCCGGACCTCCGGCGCTTCCACCGGTTCCAGCTCGGCAGGCGGCTCGTCGGCGGCCCCCTCCATCGGGGCGGGGGCCTTGTCGCGGGCTTCCTGCTCGGCGTTCAGCAGCACGTCGGCCATATGTTTCAGGTACTCCACCAGTTCGGTGCGGCGGGCGTCCATATCGGCGATCTCGCCTTTCAGGCTGTTCAGCCGCAGCTGATGGATGTTCTGGATCTCATTGGCTTCCGCCGCCGCGGCGTCCACCAGGGCCTGCGCCTGCTGGCGCGCCTGGTCGCGGGCCGCGCGGTGGATGGCGTCCACCTCGCCCTGGGCTTTCTGCACCATCTCGCCGGCCCTTTTCCGGGCCTCCTGCACGATGGCGTCGGCGTCGGCCTTCGCCTGGTCCATGCGGTTCTGCCGGTCGGCGTCCAGCGCGCTTTTTTCCTCGTCCAGGGCGCGGCCTTTCACGGTCAGGGCGGCGCGGGCTTCCTCGGCGTCTTTTTTCAGGCGCTGGTTTTCCCGCACCAGGTCGGCGTTTTTCAGCACATAGACGGCGTTCTGGTCAGCCAGCGAGCGGTTTTTCTCCCGCAGGCTGGACACCTGGCCGCTCAGCTCCTGCCGCTGGCGGGAATAATTGTCGCTGCTGCCGGCCAGCGTCACGTTCTGGTCGGTGAGCACGCGGTTGCGCGCCGTCAGGGACTGGCAGTGTTTTTCCAGCCCGGCGTTTTCCTGCTGCAGCTGGCGGGCCCGGTCCTCGGCACGGGAAAGGCGCTTTTCGTATTCGCTGCTCAAGGCAAGCATGGCCTGGCGCACATCGTCCGGTTCCAACCCGCCAAAGCGCGCCTTGCGGATGCCGCATTGTTCCATGAAAGCCGCAATATCAATGTTAGCCACTGTTTCCGCCGTCCTGTTCCGGCGCAAAGGGCCAGCCGTTGCGCCTGTCAAATTTGGTAGATATACCTAATAGGTATTATAGCAGGACGCCGGCCGCAAATCAATACAGACAAAAAGGCCGCCGGGCAGCGGCGGAGCGCCGGGGGATGCAGCGGACGCCGAACTGCGCAGGATTCGGCGGCTTTCCCGGGCGGTTTCCGCCGGCACAGGCGGCAGACAGGGAGACAGACAACGGGGACAGAGCGCCATTTTTGCCGCGGCAGGCGCGGCGCAGACGGCCGGCGGGGGCGGGCGGCCCCAAAGGGCGGCAAAAACGGCGGGCGGAAAATACGGGCGGCCGGCTTGCGGCGCCGCCCGGTCTTGTTCCTGCAAGCGGGCAGGATACGGCAAAGCTGCGGTTTTTGGGGGATCTATGTCGCCGGCCGGCGGCAGACCGTGGGGGACGGCTGCCGGCGGGCCCGGTTAAAGCTGCGCCGCCGGACTTGACCCCGCGCGTGCGGCGCGGCAGCGGCGGAAATCTGCTGGCGTGCGGTCAGGGGCAGGCGCCCGCAGCGGCGGGCGGCAAAAGTGCGGCGGGATGCGCCGCAGGTCCGGGCGCGGCGCGCGCCGGGCAGGCGGAGCCGCGGTCCCGGACGCCCGGCGGCGCTTCACCGCCAGGCCGGGCGTCCCGGCCCTCCGGCGGCAGCCGCAGCGGCCGGCGCTCCGGCGCAGCATCCGACGGCAGCTCCTGCAGTTCCACCCACAGTTCCGGCTTCGACGCCATCACCAGGGCGGCGGCAGGCGCCGCCAGGCAGAGCAGAAGGGTCCGCACCGCGCGGCGGGCGGCGGCACGGGCGCGGCGGCGCAGCTGGCCCAGCGCCTGCCCGGCGCATTGCAGCGCGGTGTCGGACTGCACGGCGGGCAAAGCCCTGCCGGACGCGGGGGCGCGGCTGTGCCCCGCCAGCAGGCAGCAGGCGGCCAGCGCCGCCGAAAACACGACAAAAACAGGGCGTGCGGGGAATTTCATGGTGGATACCTCCTTTTCCGGTCATAGCGAGCGTCATGGAAGGGTCCTTCACAGCGGCTTCCCCGGGGCAGGAAAAGGCGGCTTCGGCCGCGGCCGGTCTGCCGCGCGGCCCGGCGGCGCCCGGATACGGCGCGGCAGGCCGTCTGCCTGTCCGCCGCCGAAAAACGGGCGCCCGTCCATCCGGGCCGCCGGCAGGAACGCCGGGCGTTATGTACCGTGGAAGCGGCTGCGCAAAGCGCGCCGGGGGACGGCGCAGGCTCCTGGTCCTGCCCCTTATGCGGGGCTGCTGCCACGCGGCAGATGGGCGCCGGTCCGCCGTCCCTCCGGGGCGCGCCGTGGGCAGCCCCGCTGTGATGCCCTGAGTATACCCCCGGTCCGGCGCAGATGTTGCGAAAAGCTGTCGCGCCGGACCAAAAAGTTTTCGACAGAATTGTGGAAAACTCCGCCGCGCCGCCCGGTCGTATTTTTCTTGCTCCCGGCCCCGGTCCGTGGTATACTGATAAAGTTAAAATGGAGAGGTGTAGACAAATGCGGGTTTTGGGCATCGACCCCGGGTATGCCATCGTGGGCTGGGGGATACTGGATTATGTGGGCAACCGGTTTTCACCGGCGGCCTACGGTGCCATCTGCACCGACAAAGACACCCCGTTTGAGCAGCGGCTGGTGGAGATCTACGACGGCATGGCCGACATCCTGGACCGCTACAAGCCGCAGGCGCTGTCCATTGAAAAGCTGTATTACCAGCACAACCAGACCACCGTCATTGGCGTGGCCGAGGCCCGCGGCGTGGTTTTGCTGGCGGCGGCCCAGGCCGGTGTGGAGGTGTGCGAGTACACCCCCATGCAGGTCAAGCAGGCGGTGACCGGCTACGGCAAGGCGGTGAAAAAGCAGATCCAGGAGATGACCCGCATCCTCCTGCACCTGCCCGCCGTCCCCAAGCCGGACGACACCGCCGACGCGCTGGCGCTGGCCATCGCCCACTGCCACTGCAGCCGCAGCCGCATCGCCGGCACGCCGCCAAGATAACCTGACAGAACCGAGGAATTGCCATGATTTACTGCCTGACCGGCAAAATCGTCAAAAAGACATTGGACAGCGTAGTGCTGAGCTGCGCGGGGGTGGGGTATCAGCTCCAAGTGCCCCAGACCACCGCGGGCCGCCTGCCCGCCGCCGGCGAGACCGCCACGCTGTACACCGTGCTGAACGTGAGCGAAAACGACATCGCCCTGTACGGCTTTGCCACCGAGGAGCAGCAGAGCTGCTTCAAGCTGCTGACCGCCGTGTCCGGCGTGGGGCCCAAAGCGGGGCTGGCCATCCTTTCGGTGATGAACCCGGAGCAGGTGGCTCTGGCGGCCTCGGCGGGGGATCACAAGGCATTTACCAGGGCCAGCGGCGTGGGGCCGAAGCTGGCGCAGCGCATCGCGCTGGAGCTGAAAGACAAGGTGGGCAAGGGCCTGGCCGCGGGCGAAAGCTTTGCGGTGGGCGACGCGCCCGCCCCCGCCGCCGACTCGGCCCCGGCGCAGGCGGTGGCCGCGCTGGTGGCGCTGGGGTATAACGCCAGCGACGCCGCCCGCGCCGTCACCCGCGTGGACGACACGCTGCCGGTGCAGGATATCATCAAGATCGCCCTGCGGGGATTGAGCAAGCTGTAAACCAGGAGGCAACCCGTGAACCAGGAATATACTGTCGATCCCACCCGCCTTGTCAGCCCGGACGTAACCCCGGCCGACGCCGAGGAGGTCAGCCTGCGCCCCAAAACGCTGCAGGACTACATCGGGCAGGAGAAGGTCAAGGCCAACCTTTCGGTCTATCTGCGGGCGGCGCAGCGCCGCGGCGAGCCGATGGACCATGTGCTGCTCTACGGCCCGCCCGGCCTGGGCAAGACCACGCTGGCGGGCATCGTCGCCCAGGAGATGGGCGTGCAGATCCGCATCACCTCCGGCCCCGCCATTGAAAAGCCCGGCGACCTGGCCGCCCTGCTGACCAATCTGCAGGAGGGCGACGTGCTGTTTATCGACGAGATCCACCGCCTTTCCCGCCAGGTGGAGGAGGTCCTCTACCCAGCTTTGGAGGACTACGCGCTGGACATTATGATCGGCAAAGGCCCCAGCGCCCAGAGCATCCGCATCAATCTGCCGCGGTTCACCCTGATCGGCGCCACCACCCGCGCCGGCCAACTGACCGGGCCGCTGCGGGACCGGTTCGGCATCCTGCTGAAACTGGAGCCTTACAGCCCCGACGAGCTGGCCCGCATCATCACCCGCAGCGCCGCCATCCTGGACGTGCCCGTCACGCCGGAAGGCGCGCTGGAGCTGGCCAGGTGCAGCCGCGGCACCCCCCGCGTGGCCAACCGGCTTTTGAAGCGCGCCCGCGACTTTGCCACCGTGCGGGGCGACGGCACCATCGACGCCGAGTCTGCCATCGACGCCCGCAAGCAGATGGGCATCGACGCGCTGGGCCTGGACGAACTGGACCGCAGCGTGCTGCGCGCCATCATCGAGATGTACAGCGGCGGGCCGGTGGGCCTGGACACCCTGGCCGCCGCCCTGGGCGAGGAAAGCGTCACGCTGGAGGACGTCTGCGAGCCGTACCTGATGCAGATGGGCTTTTTGACCCGTACCCCCCGCGGCCGCTGCGTCACCCGCCTGGCCTACGAGCACCTGCACATGGCGGTGCCCAAAACGCTGCGCGACGACGCCGACGACGGCCAGCAGAGCCTGTTTTGAAAATCAGGAGTGGGGAATTTTTAGCGGGCGGCAGTGCCCGCATCGTCCCGCAAAGTTTCCTGCCTGCGCTATGCTTCCCGGCGGGCGAAATCGCCCGCCCTACAATGCAAGGCAAGTGGCGGCTGGGCAGAAAACGCCGAGCGCCTAATTTCTCGCTCTAAATTCCAACTCGTATCACACGCAGATATTATCCGAAACGTATAAACGCTGAGACAAAGAAAGGAGCCGTGCCATGCGCGCTGCGGACAGCTGGCAGGACTATGAACTGATCGACGCCACCGGCAAAAACCGGCTGGAACGCTGGGGCAAAACCATCCTGATCCGCCCCGACCCCCAGGTGGTGTGGAAAAACGATCCGGCCAGCCCGCTGTGGCAAAAGGCCGACGCGGTCTACCACCGCTCCAGCAAGGGCGGCGGCAGCTGGGAAAACCGCCGCCCCCTGCCCGCCAAATGGAAGATCGGCTGGAACGGGCTGACGCTGATCGTCAGCCCCACCGGCTTCAAGCACACCGGCGTTTTCCCGGAACAGGCCGTCAACTGGGCCTGGTATCAGAAAGCCATCGCCGCGGCAGGGCGGCCCATCCGGGTGCTGAACCTGTTCGGCTACACCGGCGGCGCCACGCTGGCCTGCCTGGCCGCCGGCGCGTCGGTGACCCACGTGGACGCCAGCAAGGGCATGGTGGCCTGGACCAGAGAGAACGCCGCCGCCAGCGGCCTG
>DWVD01000118.1 GCA_019120395.1 Candidatus Gemmiger faecigallinarum | reverse complement strand
AATACCAGTAACTTCATTCCGTTTGAAAGCTGTGACGCGGACAAACGGGCGCGGATCTTCCGGGTATCAGAGAACGCCGCCCCTGCCGGCAGGGTGCTGCAAGCGGCCTGCCCGGCGGCTGCGCCTTACCACCGCGGAGCGCGGGGGCGAACCCCCGCCGGGCCCGGCCCGTTACCGCCGGAAACGAGTGGCGCGCCGCTTTGCCGGCGTGCAATTCGGGTGGAACCGTGGAGCTGACTTGCACTGCAATGGCCGCTTCATCCCGTGTTTGCGCCGGAACATCCTCCGGCGCGGAAAAAAGCGGGATGGGGCGGTTTTCTTTTGCGGCGGGGCGGCATACGGCCCGCCGCGCACACCCTGCCGGGCCAGGCCCGGCGCAACCCCAAAAGGAGGGGCCATCTTATGAAGATCATCTACAAGGACGGCACCGTGGCCGAGTGCCCGAAGGAAGAGGAACTGCACGTACTGCGCCACACGGCCGCCCACATCATGGCGCAGGCCATCAAGCGGCTGTTTCCCCAGGCGGACTTTGCCTTTGGTCCCGCCACCGAGAACGGCTTCTACTACGACGTGGACCTGGGCGACACCAAGCTGACCGACGACGACCTGGCCAGCATTGAAAAAGAGATGAAGAAGATCTGCAAGGAAAACCTTGCCGTCAAGCCCTTCATCCTGCCCCGCGACGAGGCCGTCAAGCTGATGGAGGAGCGCGGCGAGCACTACAAGATCGAGCACATGGCCGACCTGGCCGACGAGACCGAGTTCAGCTTCTACCAGCAGGGCGAGTACATCGACATGTGCATCGGGCCCCACCTGACCTATACCAAGGCGCTGAAAGCCTTCAAGATCACCCAGCAGTCGGGCGCTTACTGGAAGAACGACAAGGACAACAAGATGCTGACCCGCATCAACGGCGTGGCTTTCCACAACCAGGAGGAACTGGACACCTGGGAGAAGCAGCAGCAGGAAGCCCGCGAGCGCGATCACCGCAAGATCGGCAAGGAGATGCGGCTGTTTATGACCGACGACCTGGTGGGCCGCGGCCTGCCGATGTTTCTGCCCAACGGCTACACCGTCTGGCAGGAGCTGGAGAACTATATCAAGGAGAAGGAGCGCGCCCGCGGCTACCAGCACGTCATGACCCCCTGCGTGGGCACCGTCAACCTGTACAAGACCAGCGGCCACTGGGACCATTACCGCGAGAACATGTTCCCCGCCATGGAGATGGAGGGCGAAAGCTACGTGCTGCGCCCGATGAACTGCCCCCATCACATGATGATCTACGCCAACCGCCCCCACAGCTACCGTCAGCTGCCCATCCGCATCGGCGAGATCGCCCACGATTTCCGCTACGAGTCCAGCGGCACGCTGAAGGGCATCGAGCGCGGCCGGCATTTCTGCCAGAACGACGCCCATCTGTTCGTCACGCCCGACCAGATCAAGAGCGAGGTCGCCAACGTCTGCAACCTGATCTTTGACGTGTACAGGGACTTCCACATCACCGACTACCGCTGCGTGCTGTCGCTGCGGGACCCGGCCGATAAGAAGAAATACCACGACGACGACGCCATGTGGGAGCACGCCGAGACCGCCCTGCGCGAGGTGCTGACCGACTTGGGCATCGACTTTACCGAGGAGATCGGCGAGGCCGCCTTCTACGGTCCCAAGCTGGACGTGAACGTCAAGCCCGCCGTGGGCGCCGAGTACACCCTGTCCACCTGCCAGCTGGACTTCTGCCTGCCGGCCAAGTTCCAGCTGACCTACGTGGACACCGACGGCGCCGAAAAGACCCCCGTGGTGCTGCACCGCGCCATCCTGGGCTCTCTGGACCGGTTCATGGCCTACCTGATCGAGGAGACCAAGGGCCGCTTCCCCACCTGGCTGGCCCCCACCCAGGTCAAGGTGCTGCCCGTCAGCGAAAAGACGCTGGACTACGCCCGCCAGGTCGCCGAAACGCTGGAGAACGCCGGCGTCCGCGTGGTATTGGACGAGTCCAACGAGAAGATCGGCTACAAAATCCGCGAGGCCCAGCAGGTGGACCGCGTGCCCTATATGCTGGTGCTGGGCGCCAAGGAGGCCGAGGCCGGCAACATCTCCATCCGCAACCGCGCCGGCGAGACCACCCAGGCCAGCCTGGAGGATTTCGTCGCCCAGGTGACCGAGGAGATCCGCACCCGCGCCTACAACAACTGATCCATTTGGCCGCATCCCCGCCATCCAGCCGCCCGCCGCCCGGAAGTTTTCCGGCGCGGCGGGCGCTTTTTTGCGCGGCCGGCGCATGATCCGTGCCGGGCGGGGGATACTAGAGGCGGAGGTGTATTTACCATGAACTATCTGGACTGTTCCGCCTACGACTGCTGCCACAACAAGGGCGGCGCCTGCTGCCTGGGCTGCATCGACGTGCAGCACACCGGCGAAAACGGCGCGGTCTGCGGCAGCTACTGCTCCAACGAGGGCTACGCCAACGCCGCCACCGACAACGCCCCCGGCACCGCCGAAACCGACATCCGCTGCGACGACGAGGCCTGCCGCCATTTCAAGCAGATGACCTGCCGCGCCAGCCGCGTGCGCATCGACGAGAGCACCACCGGCCCCGCCTGCCTGACCCGCAGCGAGGGAAAATAACCACCGGCCGGCACAAACAAAAACAGCGGCGGAACAAGTGTTCCGCCGCTGTTTTGTGGTGCGCTTGCGGGTACTCGAAACCCGGGCCCACTGATTAAAAGTCAGTTGCTCTACCGACTGAGCTACAAGCGCATATCTTTTTTATAGCTTATCAATTATACCAGTCCGGCAGGCGGTTGTCAACTGCTTTTTTGCGGTCCGGACGGCATTTTATTTGCGGCTGTCCGGCGTCCCGGGCGGCGCGGCGCAGGCCCGGCCGCCGCTTTTTGCAATTTTTTACCCGGCAGCGCGGCAAAAATCTGGAATTGCGCCCCAATGCATGGTATAATACAGTGTTGCCGGCGCGCCCCGGGGGCGTCGCCGCATACCATCGCATACTATCTATCAGGGGGGTGCGGCCGTGCAGCGGCTGGAGGGCCTTGTCCGCAAGGCAGTGCAGGATTACGATATGATCGCCGCGGGGGACCGCATCTGCGTGGGGGTGTCCGGCGGAAAAGACAGCGTGGCGCTGACCGTGGCGCTGGGGCATCTGCGCCGCTATCTGGGCGAGCCGTTCGAGGTGGTGGCCGTGACGCTGGACCCCTGCTTTGGCGGGGTCGAGACCGACTACACCGCCCTGGCTGAGCTGTTTGCCGCCGAGGACATCCCCTACCAGATCCGCCGCACCGACATCGGGCCGGTGGTGTTCGACTACCGGAAGGAGCAAAACCCCTGCGCCCTGTGCGCCAAGCTGCGCCGCGGCACACTGCACACCGCGGCCAAGGAACTGGGCTGCAACAAGATCGCCCTGGGGCACCACCTGGACGACGCGGTGGAGACCTTTTACATGAACCTGTGGCGGGAGGGGCGCATCGGCTGCTTTTCGCCGGTGACCTGGCTGTCCCGCCGGGAACTGACGATGATCCGCCCCATGATCCTGGCCACCGAGGCGGAGGTCCGGCACGCGGTGCGCCGCGCCGGCCTGCCGGTGGTCAAAAGCCGCTGCCCCGCCGACGGCGCCACCGTGCGGGAGGAGACCAAGGAGTTTGTGCGCGGGATGAGCCGCAAGGACCCGGCTTTCCGCCAGAAAACGCTGCACGCTTTGCAGCAAAGCGGCATCGACGGCTGGAAGCCGGCCCACACCGGCCGCAAAAAAGATTGGGCCAACTGCGCCGACCGCGCAGAACAAGAGGGGTAAACCATGCGCTTTGAAAAACACTGCTGGGCCGAGATCGACCTGGACGCCCTGCTGAACAATTATCAATGGATCCGCCGCACCGTGGGCGGCGACGTCTGCGCGGTGCTGAAAGCCGACGCCTACGGCCACGGCGCGCTGGCGGTAGCAGACGCGCTGCGCGCCGCAGGCTGCGCGGCCTTTGCGGTCAGCTGCCTGGCCGAAGCCAGGGAACTGCGCCGCCACGGCCTGACCGAACCGCTGCTGATCCTGGGCTACACCGACCCGGCCTTTGCCGACGAGCTGGCGGCGCTGGACATCACCCAGACGCTGTTTTCCAGCGAGTATGCGGCGGCGCTGTCCGCCGCGGCGACTGCGGCGGGCTGCACCGTGGCCTGCCACTTAAAAGCAGACACCGGCATGGGGCGCATCGGCTTTGCGCTGCGCTCCGGCTTTGACGCCGCCGCGGCCGAGATGGAGGCCTGCTATTCCCTGCCGGGCATCCGCGTTGCGGGCGTGTTCCAGCACTTTGCGGTGGCCGACAGCCTGACCGGGGACGACGTCGCCTACACGCAGGAGCAGCACGCGCTGTTCGCCCGACTGGTGGACCGGCTGCGCGCCGACGGCTTTGACCCCGGCGTGACCCACTGTGCCAACAGCGCCGCCCAGCTTTTGCACCCCGAATGGCGGTGCGATCTGGTGCGGGCGGGCATCATTCTGTACGGGCTTGCCCCCAGCGGCCAGGTGGGCAGCCCCGCT